>CAYMJV010000126.1:0-5209 GCA_964390545.1 uncultured Syntrophaceae bacterium | reverse complement strand
CAAAGGGAACGGCTTCCGGAGTGGCAAAAAGGACGCGTAGAGGTTTATCCATAGTGAAGCAATCTCCAATAACCAAATACCAAATTCCAAATAATATCCAATCACCAAGTTCCAATTACCAAAATTTGGACATTGATCATTGGAATTTATTTGATGATTGGTGCTTGGAATTTGGACATTTACTTATGTTCTTTGTCTCCCCAAAAGAGGAGCCGATGAGGGAAGGGAATCTGGATTCCCTTTTCGTCAAATCGATTTTTGATCCTCCTCCTCAGCTCCCGGCTTACCTCCCACTGTTTCAGGGGGACGGTCTTCACAATCATGCGAATGATGAGCTCAGACTCCTTGAATTGCTCCACGCCTAAGATCTGCATGGGCTCCAGGATAGCACTCTTGTAAGGCTCCTCGTCCGCCAATTTCTTGCCGATCTCGGAGAGGAGGGTGATGATCTGATCGATATCTTCACGGTAAGAAATGCCAATGTCCACCACAGCTCGGGACCATTCCTTGGAAAGGTTGGTCACCACCTTGATCTCCCCATTTGGAATGGTGTGGACCCTTCCTTCCAGATCCCTGAGAACGGTTTTTCTCAAACTAACAGATTCAACGAGACCGGAAACCCCGGCCACGTCAATCGCATCCCCGATCCGGTACTGGTTCTCAAGAATGATGAAGAAGCCGCTGATGACATCCTTAACAAGGCTTTGGGCGCCAAAACCAAGGGCCACGGCCCCAATACCCGCAGTTGCCAATAAAGGGCCCAGTTGGATGCCTAGTTCCCCTAGAATCATCAGGACAGCGATGAACGCGATCACGGTGAGAAGGGCATGGCGCAGGATCCTTCCCAAGGTCTGGGCTCTCTTTTTTGCTTCAACAGCCTGAAGGGGATCCTTCTCCCGGATAAATCTTTCCAACCATTTCTCAATCCATTTCGACATCTGGGAGAGGATGATGAGCGCGATCAGAATCCCAATTACTTTGATCCCGGAGGTGGTAAGCCAAGAAGAGATGGTTTTGAATAGTTCAGGCATCAGCGTCTATAATGTGTATGATCGCGAGAAGAAAAAGAGATCTCTTCGATGAAGCGAGTCTTACGTTTGATTCTTTTCCGTCTTCCGGACGACTTTCTCCAACCGGTCGAGGGCATCGGCTGTCTTCTCCCTCAGAGCATCGGTCATGGTCACCAAGGCGTCCATCTCCTGCTTCAAGTCAAGAGAGGAGGTCTTGGATTCAATCTGACGTTTCAGTTCAGCGGTGCCTCCCGTCCGTTGGTAAGCAAGGATAGAAATGATGAGAGCAGCGACTGCGATGAGAAGCGTAACAGCTTCCATGGTTAAGGACCTCCTTCGACTTTTGAATTAAGATACTTCATTCCTTCCGAATTTTCAATGGATTCCTTACCTGATGTCGCAGGGGTTAAGGAGACAGTGAGGTGGGAAGGAGTGACGATGCCCACGGACATAATCGTTTTGATGGCCTCTTCAACGGTCATTTGAGACGGAAAGACCTTCTCTTTTGGGAGGAAAAGAAGGTGGCCGGCGGGAGGAGCAAACGCCGTCGGGATGAAGACGGTGATTTTTTTTTCATCCTCGAGATCGGTCAACTCATTGGTGACAAACCCGAGAACGAAATTCCCTTCCTGAGGAAATTCGACAAAGACGGCCTGCCGGAAGGAACCCCTTTTCGTCGTGGAAAAGGCATCGGTCAATTGCTTTGAGGAGAGATAGATATTCTTGACCACCGGGATATGAACGAAGAGTTTGTCTGTCCAGTTGACCAGTTTGCGACCCAAGACATTGGTGGCGATTACGCCGATGAGGTAGAGGAGGAGGAAGAACCCGACGACTCCCAGGCCGGGGATGGAGAAGTCCCGTTGGAAAAGATAGACAGAGACCTTGGGCATGAGTGGGTCGAGGATGCTGTCCAAAGCGTTGAAGACGAACTTCAAGACGAGGAAAGTAATCCCGAGAGGCAGGATCACCAAGATCCCCGCGAAAATCTTAGTTCGAAGGTGTTTAAATATTTTCTTGATCATGCTTTGGCGACCTGCAACTGAAGAATTCTCTTCAAGTCCTTTTCCTCGACCACCTCTTTCTCCATCAAGAAACGGGCGAGTTCTTCCAGTCGATCTTTCTTCGACGTAAGGATCTCTTTTACCTTTTGATGGGCTTCGTCGATGATCTTTTTCACCTCTTCGTCGATCTGTTTGGCCGTATCCTCGCTGTACTCCCTTCCAGAGGTGAGGGAGGAGGGAAGGAAAAGAGGTCCCTTCTCTTTCTCAAACGTGACATAGCCCAGTCTTTCACTCATTCCGAATTCTTTGACCATGCTGGTGGCAATATCGGTGGCCCGCTGGAGATCGTTATGGGCCCCTGTGGAGATTTCCCCGAACACGATCTCTTCCGCCACCCTTCCCCCCAGCAACACAGCCAGACGATCGAGCAACTCTGATTTGGTCATAAGGTACCGATCTTCCGTGGGCAGCTGGAGCGTATAACCCAGGGCGGAGATCCCTCTGGGGATGATGGAGATGCGACGGACCGGATCGGCATTCGGTAGGAGAGTAGCCGCAATGGCATGACCTGATTCGTGAAAGGCCACAATCTCTTTTTCCTTCTTCGACATGAGCCTTCGCTTCTTCTCCAGCCCTGCCACCACGCGGTCGATGGCCTCCTCGATATCGGACATCTCAACCCCTTCTTTATTCTTTCGGGCAGCCAGGAGGGCAGCCTCATTCACGATGTTGGCGAGATCCGCACCTACAAAACCAGGGGTTCTTGACGCAATCACTTTGAGATCGACATCAGGAGAGAGTTTCACATTTCGAGTGTGAATCTTCAGGATCTCCTCACGACCAATGATATCGGGTCGGTCCACTAAAACATGACGGTCGAAGCGGCCCGGTCTGAGTAGGGCAGGGTCGAGAATTTCGGGCCGATTGGTGGCGGCCATGATGATCACTCCTGTATTGGAATCGAAACCATCCATCTCGGCCAAGAGTTGATTGAGGGTTTGCTCCTGTTCGTCATGCCTCCCAAGGGGATTGACGCCCCGGGCCTTTCCCAGGGCATCGAGTTCGTCGATGAAGATAATACAGGGGGCATGGGTTTGAGCCTGGGCAAAGAGGTCCCTCACCCGGGCGGCCCCCACTCCGACAAACATTTCCACAAAATCAGAACCACTGATGGAGAAGAAGGGAACATTGGCCTCCCCGGCCACTGCTTTAGCCAACAAGGTCTTCCCCGTTCCGGGCATCCCGACGAGAAGGACTCCCTTAGGAATCCTTCCACCGAGACGTTGGAACTTTCCTGGAGTTTTGAGAAACTCGACCACTTCCTGCAGTTCCTCTTTTGCCTCATCGATCCCGGCCACATCGGCGAAGGTGACTTTCTTATCTTTCTCGGCGAAGATTTTAGCCCGGCTCTTTCCAAACGACATGACGCTCGTTTCCGGTCCGATTCGAGAGAAGAGGATCCTCCAGATGAAGAAGAAGAAGACGAGGGGGATGATCCAGGAAAGGATATTCATCAGCCATTTACTTTCCACCTTTCCGGTGTATTTTATCTTGGAGGTCTCGAGTTCCTTGACCAGATCAGAATCCTCCACCCGGACGGTTTGAAATTTCCGGGGACCTTTCCCTGTCTCCCTCTCTCCAGAAATCGTTTCCGGAGTGATGGTGATATCTTTAATGTTGTTCGCCCTCAAGGCCTCCTTAAACTCACTATAAGAGATCACATCCTCGGTCTTTTTCATCACGAAGTAATTCTGGATGAGGAGGATGATGAGGAATGCAATGACAAAATACCAGATGGTGAAGTGAGTTTTCTTCAGGACAGGTTTCTTCTTTCCCCCTCGATCCGGAGGCTCTTTGATCCCCAAGAACTGTTTCAGGTTAGAAGTCCTTCTCTGTTCCTTCTGCATCTTATGATGGACCTCCAAAGACCCTTTGGAAGATGTTGTCCACGTGTTTGAGGTGGCTCCGGAGATCGAAGACCCCATCGAGTTCCTGCCGCGTGAGGAGACGTTGAATCCTCTCGTCCTGAGAGAGAAGGGATTTGAAATCCTCGCCCTTTTCCCAAACCCTCATGGCATTCCTTTGAACGACGGCATAAGCCTCCTCCCTTGCAAGACCCTTTCTTGTCAGGAGGAGAAGAATGGCCTCTGAAAAGATGAGGCCTCCCATCCTTTCCATGTTCACCTTCATGGTTTCAGGATAGACGATGAGATTTTGGATGAGGGAGGTGAGACGGTCCAGCATATAGTCGATCAGGATGGTGGCATCGGGAGCAATCACCCTTTCCACCGAGGAATGACTGATATCCCTTTCATGCCATAGGGGAATGTTCTCTAAGGAAGCGATGCTGTAGGAACGTATCAGTCGAGCCAGACCGGTAAGATTCTCGGCTGAGACAGGGTTCCTCTTATGGGGCATGGCAGAAGATCCCTTTTGGCCTTTGGAGAAGAATTCTTCGGCTTCAAGGACTTCGGTTCGTTGAAGGTGTCTCAGTTCCACAGCAAACTTTTCAATGGAGGAGGCGATGATCGCCAGAGTGGTGAAGAATTCAGCATGGTGGTCTCTCTGGACGATCTGGGTTGAGATGGGGGCTGGTTTGAGCCCTAATCGTTTGCAGACATATTCTTCGACAAAAGGATGGATGTGGGCAAAGGTTCCGACAGCCCCTGAGATTTTACCGACGCTTACGGCATCTTTCGCCCTTTCCATTCGGGTGAGATTTCGTTTCATCTCATCATACCAGAGGGCCATTTTGAGGCCGAAGGTGGTGGGCTCGGCATGGATGCCATGGGTCCGTCCTATCATCAAGGTCTCTTTGTATTCGAAGGCCTTCTTCTTCAAGACATCCAAAAGGCGATGGATGTCCTGGAGAATGATTTCAGAGGCCTCCTTCAAGAGCAAAGCGAGAGAAGTGTCCAAGATATCGGAGGAGGTGAGTCCGTAATGAAGGTATTTGGATAAAGGACCGATCGCTTCCCCGACGTTGGTCAAAAAGGCGAGCACATCGTGTTTCGTAACCTTCTCTATCTCATCGATTCTTCGAATGTCAAATTTCGACTTCTCCTTGATCTCTTGTACGGCCTCCCGAGAGATCTCACCCAATTCCGCCAAGGCTTCACAGGCCATGAGTTCGATTTCAAGCCAGGTCTCAAACTTCCTTTGATCTGTCCAGATCCTTGCCATCTCTGGTCGGGT
>CAYMJV010000125.1:0-5211 GCA_964390545.1 uncultured Syntrophaceae bacterium | reverse complement strand
GAAAAAGAGATGGCACGGTACATTTTAAAAAGAATCCTTATGCTTCTGCCCGTCCTCATTGGAGTTTCGTTAGTCTCTTTTTCTTTGCTACATATGGTTCCTGGAGATCCTGCTGTGCTATTGGCTGGTGAGGATGCTTATGAAGAACACATCCAAGCTATTCGGAAAGAATACGGATTGGACAAACCCCTCTATATCCAATATCTCCTCTTCATCACTCACGTGAGCCAAGGAGATTTCGGTATATCGATCAGAAATCGTGAACCTGTCATCAAACTTCTCAAGGAACGTTTTCTCTTCACGATCCAGCTCTCTTTCCTCTCTATTTTGATCGCTGGTTTCATTGGGCTGATTGCGGGGGTCATCTCCTCAACAAAGCAGTACTCTTTCTTTGATAACCTGAGCATGGTGGGCGCCCTCTTCGGCATCTCTATGCCCATCTTCTGGCTAGGCCTTTTGCTCATGCTCTTCTTCTCCGTTCAACTGAGATGGTTTCCAGCCGGTGGGAAGGGAACGATCCTGCACCTCATCCTTCCGGCCATCGCGTTGGGAGCTGCCTCATCGGCGGTCATCGCCCGCATGACCAGAGCCTCGATGCTCGAGGTGATCCGGCAAGATTATATTCGAACTGCCCGTTCGAATGGTCTTCGTGAGTTTATCGTTATTTATAAGCATGCCCTGAAAAATGCTATGATCCCGGTGATCACTGTCTTCGGCCTTGAATTCGGATATATGCTCGGCGGTGCAGTTCTGACGGAGACTGTTTTTTCTCTTCCTGGTGTGGGAAGGTTGATGGTAGAGGGAATCTTTCAGAGAGATTATCCTGTGGTTCAGGGCTCCATGCTTCTGGTGGCAACAACCTTTGTACTGGTCAACCTCTTAACCGATATTGCCTACGCCTTTTTTGACCCAAGAATAAGATATGAATGAGGCAAAGGAACCTAAAACAAGTCAGACGGCCGAGGTCTGGCGAAGGCTCAAACGAAACCGAGCAGCGATCGTGGGAGGACTGATTGTCTTGCTATTTGTCTCCATTGCCATCCTGGCTCCTCTGATCACGCCTTACCCTCCCAATGAAGGGGACCTGGCAAAACGATTGAAACCTCCAAGCAGGGAATATCTCCTGGGAACCGATCCCCTCGGAAGGGATCTTTTAAGTCGAGTGATCTATGGGGCCCGCATCTCACTTCAGATCCAGGTGGTAGCCGTATTCATTGCCTTGGTCATTGGAACACTCCTCGGATTGATCGGGGGCTATTATGGAGGAAAATTTGATCACCTCATTATGAGACTCATGGACATCCTTTTGGCTTTTCCAGGGATCTTTCTCGCTATCTCCATTATCGCCGTGCTGGGTCCTGGCCTGACCAACTTGATGTTGGCGGCTGGAATCTATTCCATTCCTCAATTTGCAAGAATCGTCCGGGGCTCTGTGATCTCATTAAAAGAGAAGGAGTTCATTGAGGCAGCTCGTGCCGTAGGGGAAAGTGATTTCAATATCCTGTTTCGATATATATTGCCAAACTCCATGCCACCGATCATCATCCAAACCACCCTACGGATGGCGACTGTTCTGCTCACTGCCTCCGGCCTGAGTTTTTTGGGCCTTGGCGTCCAACCGCCCACAGCGGAATGGGGTGCGATGCTCTCCAATGCAAGGGCCTACTTGATCACTGCTCCTCATGTAGCGACCATCCCTGGACTAGCGATCATGTTGGTGGTGATGGGTTTTAACCTCTTTGGCGATGGTCTGAGGGATTCGCTCGATCCGAGGCTGAGAGACTAATTTGATTTCGGATTGCGCCCTGAACCATATAAGGTTCAGGGCTGCCATGCGCCTTACATGGTGCATGGCGGATTTTCATAAAGCCAGATTGGAGATCAAATGGGTGCACTCTTAAGCATTAAGAATTTAAAGACCCATTTCTATTCTGCGGGCAAGACCATCCGCGCCCTCGATGGAGTGAGTTTCGATATCGAAGAAGGTGGGTCATTCGGACTGGTGGGAGAGACGGGGTGTGGAAAATCGGTGACAGCCCTCTCAATTCTGAGGCTCATACCCTTCCCTCCTGGAAAGATTGTTGGAGGAGAGATCCATTTCCGAGGGAGGAATCTTCTTGATCTCACGGAGGAAGAGATACGCTCCGTTCGAGGGAAGGAGATCTCCATGATCTTTCAAGAACCGATGACTTCCTTAAATCCTGTCTTTCGCATTGGGGATCAGATGACGGAGGTTATCATGCTCCACCAGGGCTTGGGGAAATCACAGGCCTTTGAGAAAGCAATCGAAATGCTCGAACTCGTTCATATGCCCGAAGCCAGAAAGGTCATGAAACAGTTTCCACATCAACTGAGCGGCGGGATGAGACAGAGGGCGATGATTGCCATGGAACTTTCCTGCCATCCCTTTCTGTTGATTGCCGATGAGCCCACTACAGCGCTAGACGTCACCATTCAGGCACAGATTCTCAGATTGATCAAGGAGATGAAGAGGGAGTTTCATTCATCGATTCTGCTCATCACTCATGATTTGGGGGTCATTGCTGAGATATGTGACCGGGTCGCTGTGATGTATGCAGGTTCCATCGTCGAACAGGCTGGAGTGGAAGAAATCTTTGAAGATCCCAAACATCCCTATGCCAAAGGGCTCTGGGGAGCGATCCCCAGAATTGATGAGGAAAGGGAAATTCTGGCTGTCATCCCCGGTACCGTCCCGGATCTGAGTCACCCTCCGACCGGCTGTAAATTTAATCCCCGATGTTCCCATCGATTCGATCCTTGTGATCGAATCCCTCCTCCTCTCTCTCAAGTCTCTCCTGGCCACTTTGTAGCCTGCTTTCTTTACGGGGAGGAAAATGGCTGTAAATAAACCCCTGGTAGAAGTGAAGGGCCTTAAAAAATATTTTCCCATCTTAAGGGGATGGCGAAAGGAGAAGACTTATGTCCGCGCAGTGGATGGAGTCGATTTTTCAATTGACCAGGGAGAAACCTTGGGCTTAGTCGGAGAATCGGGATGCGGGAAGACGACGGTGGGAAGGCTCATCCTCAAACTGATTGAGCCGACCGAGGGTGAGATTCTTTTTGAAGGGAAAAAGCTTACCCATTTGGATAAAAAGGAAATCCATCTTATGAGGCGCGCCTTTCAGATCATCTTTCAAGATCCTTTCGCTTCTCTGAATCCGCGTATGACCGTTAGCGAGATTGTAGGACGACCGATGGAGATCCATGGTCTGGTCGATCGCTCCCAAAGGGATGAAAAGGTTTGTCAATTGCTCGACTCTGTAGGACTACAGAAGGAGCATCTCAGCCGATATCCTCACGAATTTTCTGGAGGACAGCGCCAACGAATCGGAGTGGCCAGGGCACTGGCCACCCAGCCAAAACTGATCGTTGCGGATGAGCCCACCTCTGCCCTGGATGTATCGGTTCAAGCACAGATCCTCAACCTGATGAAACAGCTCCAGAGGGAGTTCGGGCTCACCTATCTCTTCATCTCTCACAATATTGGTGTCATTCAACATATCAGTGATCGCATCTCTGTGATGTATTTGGGGAAAATTGTTGAGATGGCAGATAAAAAGGCCCTCTTCCAGTCTCCTGCCCATCCTTACACGCAGGCTCTTCTGTCTGCAGTTCCCTCTCTCAATCCAAGGAAGAGAAGAGGTGAGGTAATACTCGAAGGCGATGTTCCTAGCCCCATTCATCCTCCCTCTGGATGCCGATTTCATACTCGATGCCGATATGCCCTTCCAAAATGTTTTGAAGAAGAACCCTTTTTCCATCAAATTGAGGATGGCCGCTGGTTGGCCTGCTACCTTCATTCTTAAAAAAGGATTCAAGGGGTCAAGGGGTCCAGGATTCTAGAAAAAACCAAATTTAACTTTCAAAACGAAAAAGGGAATTTTTGATATCTGAAATCTAAAATCTGCAATTGAAAATCAGAAACAGTAGAGTAGCCACAGGCTTTAGCCTGCGAAAGGGAGAACACAATGTTTACACTGCTCAAAGGGGGATCCCTCTATAGTCCTGAAAAAATGGGGGTGAAAGATATCCTCATCGTTGGAAGGACCATCGCCAAAATTTCGAATCGGATCGATCTTCCAGATCATTTCAACGCCCAGGTGATTTCAGCATCAGGAAAAATAGTGACGCCGGGTTTGATCGATCTCCACGTCCATCTCTTAGGTGGGGGAGGTGAAGGAGGCCCTCGAACGAGGACCCCGGAGATTACTCTGTCCAAAATCACCCGTGCGGGAGTGACCACCGTGGTGGGATGTCTTGGTACGGACGATGTCTCCCGAAGACCCGAAACCCTTCTGGCCAAAGCCATGCAGCTCGAGGAGGAAGGGATTTCTACGTACATCTATTGTGGTTCCTACCAGTTTCCCCTCGCAACGATCACGGGAAGCGTGCGGAAAGATATTGCCCTCATCCCAAAAGTGATTGGAGTAGGAGAGATCGCTGTTTCCGATCACCGATCCTCTCAACCCACCTATGAGGAACTGTGCAAGGTGGCTGCAGAGGCAAGGGTTGGTGGAATGATTGGGGGAAAAGCAGGGTTGGTCCATCTTCACATGGGAAGCGGTAAAAGAATGCTCGACCCCATACTCCGGATCGTCAAAGAGACCGAAATCCCTATTGGTCAGTTTCTTCCCACACACTTGACCCGGACAGAATCGCTTCTGGAACAATCGATCCAGTTTGCGAAGATGGGTGGAAATATCGATTTCACTGTGAAAGGTCAGGAGCTAAGTTTTCCTCTGACCACAGGGCAGGCACTGAAAATAGCTCTTGATGGGGGAGTAGCTATAGAGCAGATTACCCTCAGTTCTGACTCGAATGGCTCCATGCCGGTATTTGATGAGAAGGGGAAGCTGATTAAGCTGGTCGTTGGCGATATTCAAAATCTCTATCTGGATTGGAAAGGGTTGGTGGACGGGGGCTTTCCTCTGGAGGATGTCCTGAAAATGGTAACATCGAATCCTGCAAAAAGGGCCGGGATCTACCAGTCTAAAGGGAGCATCGAAGAGGGAAAGGATGCTGACCTATTGATATTAAGCAGCGATCTAAAGATTGAGTCGGTCATGGCGAAAGGCCAGATGATGATTCACCAGGGTGAGGTGCTGGTAAAAGGAACGTTTGAAGCATAGGAGAGGATAGAGATGAGGCCCTTGATTGGCATCACCTGTTCAAGGGAAGTTGGAGGGGCTT
>CAYMJV010000124.1:0-5240 GCA_964390545.1 uncultured Syntrophaceae bacterium | reverse complement strand
CCACATAGTCCACATGGGTCACAGGATATTTCAGGATTTCCTGAATCATTCCTCCCGCTCCTCCGCCGAGAATCAAAATCGACTCGGGTTTTTCGTGAGAGAGCATGGGGAAATGGACAAAATCTTCAATAGATGCAATGTCAGGGACGGGAGTGGTGATAGAAGGGATACCGTCCGTAAAGAAGGTATATTGTTCCCCTCTTTTTGTGACGGTGATATTTCCATAGATAGAATTTTCATTGTGGATGACATTGAGCCCTTTCCACTGGGAGCGGACAGAGAAGCGATGGATCTCTTCCGCCAGGGGAGTTAAAAGAAGACAGACAAAGAAAACAGTGAGGGCGATCGAGAGACCCCAGAGACCCTTTCGAAGGGTCAAAAAAGAATGGCCACGTCTCGGCCAGAGAAGGAATATCGAAATGAAGGTGTTGATCAACGAGATCCAGAAGGCGATTTCAAAAGAATTGAGATATTGAATCAAAAGGAAGGTCACCCCTAAACCGCCGATAATGGAACCGATGGTTTCGAGAACATAGACCTTCCCGACAGAGGAAGCATCTCCTTGAAACGTTTTGGAATAGATTTTACAGCCATAGGTGAAAAGAGCCCCGTGGGGAATGCTCACAGGAAGAAGAATGAGAAACGACGAGTAGAAGATAGGGATAAAGCCGAGCCCTTCGCCAGGGATGACCGGGAGGAGATTTTTGAACACTCTGGAAAGGTAGATGGCAAAAGGTAGGGCTAAAGAAAAAATCAACTGGAAGAACGCGAAGGCTTCCATCTTCCTTTGCGTCTTTTCAACCGTTTTCCCAATGATGAAGGAGCCGATGGCTTCGAGGATCAGCCAGTTGGCAAGGATGATTCCAAGGGTGAGTTCGTTACCGAAAAAAGAGATGAGAAGCTCCCTCAACAGGATGATCTGTGCAGTCATTCCGCTGATCCCCATAATGATCAGGGAGATTTTTAAGGAATGAGTTTTCATGGCATGTGGTAATTGTAGCTGCAACCCTGCCTGCCGGCGGGCCCTGAACCTAACATGGTACAGGGCAGGCAGGCTTTAGGTTGCGAAATTCATAGCGTTCCGGCTCATGCCGGAACGGCTACAATCATTGAAGGTAACAAAAAAGGGGATCGTGGTCAACGGAATGCAATAAGGAAATAGATGAGGATCCGACCATAGTGAACCGGGACGGGGAATTGGTGAATCGTGAGTGGTGAATGGCAAAAACAAAAGGTTATGAGCGAATCACGAATCACGCCTGCCCGCCGGTAGGCAGGGACACGAATCACGTCATTATTTCAAAGTCCATTTCAGCGGCGGCGCATAGATGGCTCGATCTCCGAGGCCTTCTTCGATTCGTATCAATTGATTGTATTTCGCCACCCGATCTGTTCTGGAAGTTGAACCTGTCTTGATCTGGCCGGCGTTAGTGCCGACTGCAAGATCGGAGATGGTCGTATCCTCGGTCTCCCCGGACCGATGAGAAATGATGGTTCGATACCCAGCCCTTTTTGCCATCTCGATTACCCCAAGGGTTTCAGTTAAACTCCCTATCTGATTAGGTTTGATCAATATGGCATTGGCTACCCCTTCCTGAATGCCCCTCGAAAGTCGGCTCGGGTTGGTCACAAAGAGATCGTCTCCAACCAGTTGAACCTTATTGCCGAGGCGGGCGGTTAAAGCCTTCCATCCTTTCCAGTCATCCTCTGCAAGACCATCCTCAATGGAGAAAATAGGAAACTTCTTCATCAGGAACTCGTAGTAATCGATCATTTCTACGGAGCTTTTCTTCGGTTTCTTTTCTGCTTTGAGATAGTAGAGACCATTCTTGTAGAATTCTGTGGCTGCGGCATCAATACCAAGGACGATGTCCTTTCCGGGTCGATAACCGGCCTTTTGGATGGCCTGCACAATCAGAGAGAAGGCTTCTTCATTGGAACGGAGGTCTGGAGCAAATCCTCCTTCATCGCCGACAGAAGTCTTATGCCCTTTTTCCTTGAGAATGGCCTTGAGATGATGAAACACTTCAACCCCCATTCGAAGGGCTTCCTTGAAACTCTTAGCCCCAATGGGGAGGATCATACATTCCTGCAAATCCAGATTATTATCCGCATGGACTCCTCCGTTAAGGATGTTCATGAGGGGAAGGGGAAGCTGGGTCGCTGAGAGGCCTCCGAGATGCTGATAGAAAGGAATGCTAAGATGATTGGCCGCTGCCTTGGCGCAGGCAAGCGAGACCCCCAGGATGGCATTGGCTCCCAAGCGGATTTTATTAGGAGTGCCATCCAACTTGATCATCGTCTGGTCAATCGCTTTTTGATCCAGGACGTCCATCCCGAGAAGTTTAGGCGAGATCACTCGATGGATATTTTGAATCGCTTTCTGTACTCCTTTTCCAAGATAGCGTTTGGAATCCTTGTCCCTTAATTCTAATGCTTCATGACTTCCCGTGGAGGCTCCGGAAGGGACTGCAGCTCTCCCCATGACACCATTTTCCAGTATCACCTCCACTTCAACAGTTGGATTTCCCCTGGAGTCAATAATTTCCCTTCCGATGAGCTCAATAAGGATTGACATATCCTGTCTCCTTTTAAGATAAGTTCAAATGTCAAAGCTCAAATTTCAAATGAATGTCAAATTGATAATTTGTAGTTTGAGCCTTAGATTTCATTTGAACTGTGGAATTTGACATTGATTCACCTTACCTATTTCTTTTGATTGACCATCCGAGTCCCAATATAAATGTAATGAGCTCCGGAAAGAATGGTGAATAGCATCGTTCCATAAATAGCAATAGTCGCGAGATGCTTCAAGAAGATACCATAATGCGCCATTAAAACCAGTAGAATGGTGGAGATCTGCAGGGAAGTGGTGATCTTCCCAATCAAGCTGGGCTGAATTTTTAGGGGAATATGGGTAAGAATCATCACAAGGATTCCCAGCAGAATGATCATATCCCGGGCGATGACAACTACTGCCAGCCAGCTGGGAAGCATCTCGATGATGGCGAGTGTAATGAATCCAGCAGAGAGGAGCAGTTTATCAGCAATCGGGTCGAGATAAGCCCCCAGCTCCGTCCGTTGGCGAGTAATCCGTGCAATGAGACCATCGATCCCATCGGTAATGCCTGCAAGGGCAAAGATGATGAGAGCCCACGAGAAAGATTGATTGATGATCAGGATGACAAAAAGTGGAATCAGGAGAATTCTTATCAGGGTAAGAAGATTGGGAAGATTCATGGCAATCTATGCTCAAACGAACGATAACACGGGTTGACTTAATGCCAAATGTCAAAGTTCAAATGTCAAATCAAATCCAAAGCTCAAATGAAACGCCAAAACCCTTGGACCCAGAATTCAGTATGCCGCCCCGTTTGGCATGACAAGGAGGTCATTCTGAACTCGGTTCAAATCTCTTTTTGAAATTTGACATTCATTTGACATTTGGATTTTGGAATTTGAACTTATTCACGGTTCAACCTCTCCTTTGTACAGGTCTTTAAAGGTCGTAAATTTGCTTAAAAAAGCCAGTTCGATCTTACCCGTGGGTCCATTGCGTTGTTTTCCGATGATCATCTCAGCCTTGCCCCGATTGGGATTATCCTCGGATCGGTTATAAACTTCATCCCGGTAGAGGAAAAGGATTAAATCGGCATCCTGTTCGATGGCTCCCGATTCCCGGAGATCTGAAAGCTGAGGCCTCATCCCTGTTCGCTCCTCAGTCCTCCTGCTGAGCTGAGACACAGCGATGACAGGAATGTTCAGTTCCTTAGCCACTGCCTTTAAGGAGCGGGAGATTTCCGAGATCTCCTGTTGGCGGCTTTCAGCCCTTGCCCTCCCTCTCATCAGTTGAAGGTAGTCAATAATAACCATGCCCAAGCCTTGATCGGCTTTTAGGCGCCGGGCCTTTGCCCTGAGTTCAAGGACGGATAGGGCAGCCGTATCGTCAATGAAGATGGGAGCTTCCGATAGGTTTCCTGCAGCAATGGTGAGCCTTGGCCAATCCCCTTCGCTCAGGAAGCCCGTTCGGAGTTTGGTTCCCTCCACATGAGCCTCCGAACAGAGCAGGCGTATGACAAGCTGTTCCTTTGACATTTCGAGAGAGAAGACGGCTACCGGAGTCCTCTTCTCAATGGCCGCATACTGGGCGACATTCAGACAGAAGGCAGTTTTGCCCATGCTGGGCCTTCCAGCCACGATGATGAGATCGGAGGGCTGAAAGCCTGCGGTCATTTGGTCCAGTTCCTTGAAACCGGAGGGGACACCGGTGACAAGTTCCTTCTTCTCATAGAGTCGTTCAAGAGTCTTAAAGCTCTGTTTGACGATATCCCGGATGGGATAAAAGGAGGGTCTCACCCGGTTCTCAGAAATCTGGAAGATTGACCGCTCCGCCTCGTCGAGAAAAGATTCCACGTCCGATCGATCCTGATAACTCTCGGTGATGATGTCGGTAGAGGTTTGGATCAGCTGCCGGAGGATAGACTTTTCCTTGACGATCCTGGCATAGTATTCGATGTTGGCAGCGGTGGGGACTGAGTCGATGAGGGAGGCGATGTAGGAGGCGCCTCCTGCGGCGTCGAGTTGATCGATTTTCCGGAGTTCGTTGGTCAGGGTAATCAAGTCTGCAGGTTCGTCGCGGGTGGAGAGATTAATCAGGGCATTATAAATCCTGCGATGGGCATCTCGGTAAAAGTCATCCGGGGTGAGAATCTCCAGCACTTTATTGATGGCATCATTTTCGATGAGGATCCCTCCCAGTACGGATTGCTCCGCCTCCACGTTCTGGGGAGGAAGCTTGTGAGAGGAGACATCCAACGCATCCATTCCGCTTTACCCCGTTAGTAGGGAACGCATATATGCGTCCCCTACTCCTGCACCACCCAGACCTTGAGCTGAGCGGTCACCTCCGGATGAAGTTTGATCGGAACGGTGTACATCCCTATATTTTTGATGGGCTCTTCGAGATGAATTTTCTTTCGGTCCACTTCAATTCCATTTTCCTTCAAATAGGCCTCGATTTCCATAGACGTCACAGACCCGAAGAGCTTTCCGCTTTCTCCAACGGATTTCGCAAAGGTACAGGAGAGGGATTCAATCTCCTGGGCGATCCTCTCCACGTCCTTCTTTGCCTTTCCCATCTGTTGTTGGACCTGCCGCTTTTGATGTTCGATGGCCTTGAGGCTTTTCTCAGTAGCCAGCACGGCTTTCTTCTGGGGAACGAGGTAATTCCTTCCGTAACC
>CAYMJV010000123.1:0-5312 GCA_964390545.1 uncultured Syntrophaceae bacterium | reverse complement strand
CATGGCCGAGATGAGCGGAATCCTTCGCTTACCTCTTATTCCCATCTTTCTCTCTTACGGTATCGGAATTTGTCTAGGCTATTTTGACCTTCCTCTCTCTTCAACAGCATTGATCGTCCTTGCCCTGACCCTTTTGGCTTTATGGGCTCTCTCCCTGGTGATGAAAAGGAGAATGGTGGACACCGTGTTAGCCATTGCCTTCTTCTTTCTCCTCGGCATCTTATCCATCCATCACTATCTTCGTCCACCCCTCTCTCCCTCTCACGTTTCCTGTTTTGTTGGGTTCGATGGGATCTCGCTGGAAGGGACGCTCTATCGTCCTCCGGAGGAGTCCCAGGGGAGAACGCAGATACGGATTCGCGCCCAAAGGATCATCCACTCCAGCCAACATTTCGCTGTCGAAGGCCGACTCCTGATCTTTTTGAAAGAGAAACATCCACCCTTCCAAATGGGGGACCGCCTTCGATTTAGGTGTAAACTCCATCGTCCTCGCGGATTTCATAATCCAGGCGGATTTTCCTACGAACGCTATCTTTCGTTTGAAAGAATTCACGCGATTGGATTTTTGAACGAGGAGACTGCCTGGGTCAAAATCGGAGAAGCCTCTAAATACTCTCTTCTCCACATGATCGAGAGGATGAGAAATCACATCCGGAATTTTCTCACAAAGGAAACGCACCCCCTCTCCTCTGGAATTCTTAAAGCCCTGGTCCTGGGGGAGCGGGGAGATATTCCAGAGGAGATCACCGAACAGTTTACAGTGGCCGGCATTGCTCACCTCCTGGCCATTTCGGGGGATCATCTTGGAATCGTCGCCCTTCTCTCCTTCTCTCTCCTTCTCTGGATACTCAAGCGATCAAAATTTCTCCTCCTCTCCACCTCCGTCAAAAAATGGGCAGCCGGCCTGACCATTCCTTTTATCCTTCTTTACACCTTCATTGCAGGGGGAGGAATTTCTGTAATTCGGGCCACAATCATGGTCATCACGTTCTTCCTCTCCATCCTGTTCAGTCGGGAGAGAAATCTTCTCCATACGCTCGCCTTGGCCGCTTTTCTCATTCTCCTTTTTTCCCCTCCTTCCCTTTTCGATGTCTCTTTTCAACTCTCCTTTCTTGCCGTTCTCTCCATTCTCTACCTGGTGCCGCGCCTCTTCCGGTGGTGGAAGGAGAAAGAGATACTCCCCTCCCAAGAGACTTCTTGGAGGCAGCGACTCTGGGCTTATTTGAAGATTTCCCTGGTGGTGACCGCAGTGGCCACCTTGGGCACAGCCCCTTTTGTGGCCCTTCATTTCAATCGGATCTCTCTCATTGGCTTTTTAACCAACCTCTTCTTTGTCCCCTGGGTAGGATTCGTCATCGTCCCTCTCAGCCTCGTTGCTTCGCTTCTCTCCTTCTTCATCTACCCCTTGGCTGCGTTACTCATCCAGGTGAATGACTTTATTACAATGGCCCTGCTTAAAGCCGTCGCTCTCTCTGCCTCTTTTCCATACGCCTCCTTCTTTGTCTCCACCCCAACTGCTTTTGAAATCATCCTCTTTTATTTGCTTCTCCTCATGGCGGCCCATCTTCGAAAAGGAAAAGGGGTGAGATATCTCTTTCTGGGATGCTGCATCGCCCTTTTTCTTAATTTCGCCTTCTGGAATGCAAGGGAGTGCTTTCAGAAAAATTTAAGGATCACCTTCATCGATGTCGGGCAGGGAGACGCTATCCTCATGGAATTCCCGAAAGGGAAGCGAATGCTGATTGATGGGGGAGGCCTTCGTGAGGACCGTTTCGATATCGGCAAGAATGTGATTGCCCCGTTCCTCTGGAATAAGAAGATACGAAAGATTGATCTCCTCGTCCTCACCCATCCTGATCCAGACCATCTCAAGGGCCTAAACTTCATTGCCTCCCATTTTTCAATCGGGTGCTTCTGGGACAACGGTTTTCGAACAGATTCAGAATCTTATATTCGATTGCAAGAGATCCTTCTTAAGAAGAAGATTAGACGATCCTCATTGAATGATCAGACCCTTCCGCAAATGATCCATGGCGCTCAGCTCTCCGTTCTAAATCCACCGGTTATGAAAAAATCCCAGAGGGTAAATCAGAATCCCTCTCTACTGAACAACCAATCTCTCGTAATTAAGATTCAGTTTAAGGAGATCGCCATCCTTCTGGTAGGGGATATCGAAAAAGAGGCTGAATACCGGATGATGAGAAAGGGGTTCCCTATCAAAGCTGACCTTCTGAAAATCCCACACCATGGAAGTGCTTCATCGAGCACCCAAGCCTTCCTGGAGAGCGTGAAACCCTCTTATGCCATTCTCAGTGTGAGCGAACAAAACCTTGGAAGGCTTCCCCATCCCGAAGTGCTAAGGAGGTATGAACGATTGGGCACAAGGATTTTCAGAACCGATAAACATGGCGCCGTCACAGTCGTCACGGATGGAGAAAGAATTGAGATAGAGACATTTCTAAAAAACTAATTCTGAAAAAAATTTGAATCACACAGGCCTCTGTAATCTGCTCACGAACATAGGTGAGATAGGTCATGACCGATTTTATCTCATCCCATTCGTATAAAAAGGTCAACCCAATTATCATTTGACTTATCCATCTGGATGCAATAAATTTAGGCAGAATTCATCTCAGCGTAAATGAGGTTTATCCCATGATACAGCCGATCATTAGCCTGATCAGGATGATGCATTCTGAAACAGATCCACGACAGATCTCTCTGGGTTTTGCCCTGGGCATGGTTCCCGGGTTCACACCCCTGACGAGCCCTCACAATCTGCTTGTGTTGCTGGTCATCCTTTTTTTCCGTGTCAATATCGGTGCAGCCATGCTCTCCTGGGGGGTCTTTAAAATCCTGGCCTTTGTCCTGGATCCTCTGTTTCACCAGATCGGCCTCTTCCTTCTCACCCGGGTAGGATCTCTGCAAGGCCTCTGGACCGCTTTCTACAATGCACCGCTCGTCCCCTATACCCGGTTCAACAACACAGTCCTCATGGGAAGCCTGATTTTCTCCCTCCTTGCCTTTTATCCTGTTTATTGGGGAGGTAAGTTCATGGTTGTGAAATATCGCGAGATTTTCATGGAAAGGTTCAACCGCTTGAAGATCGTGCAGGTTTTCAAGGCATCTGATGTATATAAGTGGTATTCCCGTTACAGCAAGGTGAGGAGGTTGGCAGGATGAAGATGATTCGCTGGTCAGGATTGGTCGTCTTTATTGTCATTGTGGGTCTCATCACCATTTTCAGCCTTTTCTTCCTCGACGGCATTATCAAGGGAATTGTAGAGGACCGAGCCAGCCTTGCTGTCGGGGCGAAGGTGGAGATCGGTGACCTGAGATTTAAAATCTTTGGTTTGAGCGTCGATATTCAAAATCTCCAGGTTGCAAATCCCGAAGAACCCATGCGCAATTCCGTTGAGATCGGATCGCTCGCCTTTGATCTCGGAGCCGCACCTTTATTGAAGAAAAAGATTGTGATCGAGCGCATGAAGGTTCTGGACCTGGCCTGGAATACGCCCCGCAAAACCTCAGGCGCCCTACCTCTCCGGCTCCAGAAAAAGTTGGAAGCCCAGAAAAAGCCATCAGATCTTGGGGTCAAGGCTGAAAAGCGAGTCGAAGAATGTGTCCTGCCGAACTTTTCTATCCTGGCCGATCTGAAGAAACGCTCACCGGAAGAGCTGCTTAAAGGTGTCAATCTTCGGTCCGCTGCTTTCCTTGGCGATTACCCCAAAAAGGTGTCCGCGGCCAAGGAGACCTGGGAGAAACGTCTTAAAGAATTACCCACCCGAGAGGACATCCAGAAGGATGTCAAGTCTTTTCAAGCTCTAAAAGATCAACGTCCCAAAGATTTGACCCAGTTGCCAGCTTATCTTGAAAAAGTGAACGCCTTACAAAAGAAAATCAATGATACACAAAAAAACCTAACGACTGCCCAGCAGGAGTTCCAGACTGAGATGAATCATCTCAAGACATCTTTGCAAGAGGTAGAGAAGCTCAAGGACGCAGATGTCAAAAGCGTGATGGCGAAACTGGGTGTTCAGATACCCTCAGCAACAGACCTGATCTGTGTCCTCCTTGGCAAAGAGGTGGCCCACAAGGTAAATTGGGCCCTGGGCATGTATCGAAAACTGAGCCAATATACATCGAAAGGCAAACCCAAAGAAGAGAAGGAAAACCCTAAACCCGTGCCAAGGATGAAGGGGATGGATGTCCGCTTCCCAATCACTCGAGGCTATCCCGACTTCCTGCTTGAATTGGCCGAATTCTCCGCCCGGCCTGACATGAAAAAGGCATCAGGCGTGTTTGCCTTTGAAAAACTGGCAGGGGAACTTCGCGGTTTGACCTCCCATCCTGCTATTTATGGAAAACCCACGCTGTTCAGACTAAACGGTTCCATGGTCGGTAACCTTGCCAAAGACTTTGCCCTTGCGGGACAGTTTGACCATCGTAAGACAGTTGCAGAAGATCGAATCGATCTAAACATTAAAGAGTTAAGAATAGAACAGGCGGGAACTTCAGGCCCACAGGAATCGCCTCTCCGACTGGCTTCAGCCCTTCTTAATGTCAATGGTTCACTCGGTGTAAAAGGGGAGGCACTGGATGGCCGTGTCCTTCTCGACGTTCTCAATCCCAAAGTGGCCGTGGAATCTTCAGCAGCCATCCTGGGAGACCTTTTAAAGAATATGGGGTCCTTTAATCTCTCCCTCGCTATCGGTGGAACCCTCGATCAGCCCTCCCTCGGCCTCTCTTCTTCGGCGACCAAACCCTTGACTTCCGGACTGGAAAACCTGGTCCAGAAGGAGATGAAGGGATTGCAGGATGGGATAAAAAATGTCATCTCCTCCCGGGTGGACAAAGATCTTACAGCCAATAGAAATGAAGTCAGCGGTCTTGAGAAATTGATCCAGGGAGAGCTCTCCTCCCGACTGGGCCTGACGAGCCTTCCAACGGGCACCGCTCCCAAGGGAACGAAAGGACTCCTTCCTGGGTTCAAATAACATCCTCCCTGCGCGGAAGATGGGGAGGCAGGATTTCCGGAGAAAAAGGTGTGTCAAATACCTTAAGTCCAAGTCCACAGAAAGTTCAGGATGTATTAAAAGCCCTTGGGTTTGCGAATCAGGTGGTGGAATTGAAAGTGACGACTCGCACCTCTGCTGACGCAGCTCAGGCTGTGGGATGTCAGGTAGAACAGATCGCCAAATCCATCATTTTTAAAGGAAAGCAGACTCAGAAGCCTATATTGGTAATCGCCAGTGGGCCGAATCGAGTGAACGAAAAGAGGATAGAGGAATTAATTTCCGAACCCTTAGGAA
>CAYMJV010000122.1:0-5399 GCA_964390545.1 uncultured Syntrophaceae bacterium | reverse complement strand
CGATAGGGTCATGTAAATGAGACCGCCAAGGCTTGTGACGGACTGGGCTGGATTCTCAGCCTGAAAATCTGGATAGGCGGCGCCAAGACCCAAACCCATGGAGACGATCCCTGGAACCATGAAGAAGACCGTCAGGACCGAAAGGACCATCATAAAAGGAGTCACATGAAGAAGGAGGTTCGTCACCACGATCAACACCTCTGAAAGGATGAGAAGAGGAAGGAAGTAAACGAAAAACTTGATCCAGAGGAAAGTCCGGATCGAAATGGGTGACGACCTGACAATCCAGAAAGCCTCACCCTCCTGACTGACGGCGGGGAAGACAAACCTCGCTGAAACAGCAGCCAGGACAAAAGCGGCCAAGGCGATATTCAAAAAAGAGAGAACGTTTTGGAGGTACGCTATTCGGATGGACGACTGCTCCAGGGGCAGAACCGAAAAGTTGTAGAGATAGATCACAATGAGAGCCACCACCAAAAAGATCTGTGACCACTGGGTCTGGTCTCTAAGAAAGGCCTTGATCTCCTTTGTGGTAAAGGCCCTGACAGGACCGGGGAGAAAACGGAAGGGAAACCCTTCCATTGGACTCTTGAAACGACGGGAGGTGAATAGTCTCCGGGGAACCACCTGCGCTTTGGATAACCCTTTGAAGTAGACGACTCCGGAGGCCCAGGTCGTGATGAAGATCAGGCTGATAGCAAAACTCCAGGAAAGGGCTGAATGGAAAAATGCATTCTTCGCCGCTCCTGTCAAACTGGCTCGGAGGGTATCAAAAAACCAGGTGGTCGGGAGCCATGGGGAATGGGACGAATCCATGGTCCTGAGGTAGAGGACAAAAGGAGTCAACGACTCTGGATTGACAAACTTCTCCGGCCTGATCAAGCGAAAAACAATGACGAGAAGAAGCAGAAGAAAGAGACCGAGAAGAACGAAGACACCTCTGACTCGACCTGCTGGTAGAAAAAAAGCCACCAACATGACGGCGAGGACACTGAGGCTCGAGGCCATCAGGCAGAAGGGGAAGAGATTGAGGCTGACCATCGTATAGTAAAAGACTCCTGTTTTGTACACAATGCCGTAGGAAAGAAAGAGGGGTAGGCTGAAAATCAGGACCATCCAAGAACTGTCCAAAGTAGATTCCATCCACCGGGCAAGAAAGATCTTCCCCCTTGACACGGGCATAGAATGAACCAGCGCAAGGTCTTTGCTCAGATAGAGTTTCGAGAGCGAGGTCAGGATGCTGCTGAAAATCAGGAGAGAAAAAAAGGTGATCAATGCCATCGAAAGGAGCTTGTAGGCAAGGATATCGCCAAAACTCTCCATCCTTTGGAAATAGGTCAGGACGCGATAAAGGATGACAAAGGTGCCGCTCCAAAAGGCAAGGCCGATGGTGCTTAAAAGAAGAATTCTGAGACCCCGGCCTTTCCGGGTTTTTGAAAGACTCCTGTTCTTAAAGGAGAGGAAGCGGGGTTTGAGAAGGGTCAAGACGTCCTTCATAGACTTGGCTTCTCTTCGGTCAGAATGAGAAAAACTTCCTCAAGGTCTCCTTCTTGAACTCGGGCCTGATGCATCAATTCTACGATCGTACCCGTTGCAATGAGACGGCCCTTGTGGATGATGCCGATGCGATGGCAGAGGTCCTCTGCCACGGCCAAGGTGTGGGTGGACATGAAAAGGGTTGTCCCTCTCTTGGAGAGGTTTCGGAAAAGGTCCTTGACCATCCGGATTCCCGCCGGGTCCAATCCCACCATGGGTTCGTCGACCACAATCACGTTTGGCTCGTGGAGGAGCGCTCCGGATATGATCAGCCGCTGTTTCATGCCATGGGAATAGGATTCGATCAACTCATTCGCCCAATCCCAGAGGCTGAACTGCTTCAAAAGTTCCTCGGATTTTTCACGAAAGAGACCATCCTCAATGCCATACAAGTCTGCCGTAAACTTCAAGAATTCCATTCCCGTTAATTTCTCATACAAGAAAGGCCTGTCCGGGATGTATCCGATCTTTCGTTTGGCCTCCTCCGGTTTCTCACCCATGGGAATCCCATCAATGATCACAGAGCCTTCTGTGGGGGCAAGAACTCCGCCCATCATCCGCAGGGTGGTGGTTTTTCCTGCACCATTGGGACCGATGAAACCAAAGATCTCACCCTTTGATATAGAGAGTGTGAGTTGGTGGACAGCCAGCACATCGCCAAACCATTTTGTCAAGTTTGTCAACTGAATCATCTTGAGTAGCCCTCAATGTCGATTCTCATTCGGCCGATCACTCGTATGAGGTCGATCTGACGTTCCATGCCCCGGACCAATCGGATGTGGGTCACATCCGCAGGGAACTGCCCCATCGTAGCATCCGCGGTAACCCACGCACCGAAATAAAGGACATTCCATGCGTGATAGTAAAACCTTCCCCGCTGGTAGACGATCCCAGCCTCCATTTGGGCCGGGATGCCAGCCGCCCGTGCCAGGGCCATCAAAAGCATCGCATGCTCGTTGCAGTCCCCAACCCTGTGGCGCAAGACTTCAAGGGCATTGGGGACTGAGAGCACAGGCCTTTTTTGAAGATTCTTATAAACCCACTCTACCAGTTTTCTAGTTTTCACGACCGGGGTATCGTTGGGGGAAATGATCTCCTTCACCTTGGCCTGAATCTCGGGATGGTCCGACTGAATGAAAGGGGTGGGTCCCAAATATTTCTTCATCTCCTCAGACGCTTTTTGACTCTGATGTTGAGAGAGAAGATCGGAAACGGGTTCTTTCCGAATGATTAGAATCCGGTCCTGAAGGGACTGTCGGTCCCCTTCCAAAAAAAGGAGTTTCTCATCGAGCCCGGTGAGTGTTAGCTTTAGTTCTGTAAGCTGGTCAACCGATCGAATCATCCTGTTTGAGGGAATTGAAGCAAATGCGGCAATATCTGTACCCGGCAAAAGGGCGATCCTTTGTAGGGCCTCTTCTTTGGCCACCTGTTCCAGCCTAATTCCAAGAGGACCTTCCTCCCTCAACGCAGCCCCATCCTTTCCAATCCAGGCAAACTGAGAAACACCCATGAATTCCACAGATACCTTTTTTGCCCTCTCCTCGCGATCCATCACAAGAATTGTCTCCTCCTCCACGACCAAAATCTTGACAGACCTCTCTGTCGCCGTTATGGGATCAAAGACAGTAAAGGTCCGGCTATCTCCTAGCTTCAAATCTCCAGCACTGAGAATCTCAAGGAGTCCCACAGAGAGATGAATATCCTTCTTAAGGGGAAGATTCAGCTTCTGCTCCGGACCGGCTCCGCTCGCCATGGAGAGGGTCAGGGTCTTGTCCTTTAGGGTTCCCCTGGCCTTGAAGCGGAACAGACTGGAAAAGAGGTCGAAGTCGAAGGAAGAAAGGGTAAGGTCGGGTTTCAGGCTTCCCACGGTTTTGAACCTCAGGTCCTGCATCATCCCCATGGTGTTGATCTGCATGAAGACCCACTCCAGGATCTTATATCCTTCCAGGGTCTTGAAGATCTGCCGGTGGACATAGCCGATTTTCTGTTCCTGTTGATAAATATTCATCCAGGTCTCTCGATCTGCCTGGACCTGGGTAGGAAGGAGGTGATCCCCATCCTCTTCACCTCTCCCGATGACGCCAAGACGAAACATCAAAAGAAAGATGAACAGAAGGATGAAGAAAGATCCAATGAACCAGTGAAGTCTAATTCGATGGAACGACATGGCTATTTAGATAAGATGGCCACCCGGGTGACAGCATTTCGACGCAATCTGTCCTTTACATATTCAATCTTCACCCTGTCGCCAATAAGGGGAGCTCGGGTATCGAATCGGGTCCGATGTCCTAGCCAGAATACCGATACCCTGCCGTCGTTTCCCTTGACCTGAATCGACTTTCCCTCGGTGGCTACCACCTTCCCATAATAGGGTTCGGCCTCCGAGTCACTCACCATGAAAGTGAAGATCATCCAGATGATCAAAAGCCCAATCGTCAACATCCTTTTTGGATTCTTCATCCCGGAGTCTCCTTTCTCTTCTTTTTGTCGACTCTTTATAACATGCCTTATTCTGGCTGAATTTTCCATTTCTATTATATCAAAATCCACGAGGACTATGGTGAACTTCGTTGATAAGTTGTCATTGCGAGGAACGCCTGCCTGCGCCTGCCTGCCGGTAGGCAGGGTAGGCAGGAAGTGACGAAGCCTTGTCCTGAGCGCAGCGAAGGAACTGACTGCGAAGCTGTCATCCTGAGGGCAACGCCCGAAGGATCTCAACGAGATTCTTCGCGGAGTTTAGCCTGAGCCGCCCAGATTCTTCGCTACGCTCAGAATGACTGTAGGCGAAGGGCTCAGAATGACACTCTATGTCAGATTGCCACGCTTCGCCCTGTACACCATGCGGTGCAGGGCTTCGCTCGCAATGACAGCTCTGTTGATGACGGTTTATTTATGACATTCACTTTAGTTTCAATAAACGGATACCATCAAGTTTGATGCATGGATCCCGCCCCTTCTACCCCGTTTGATGGAGAGGGGAACGTGAAGGGGAATATTTGACCGGATAGGCTGTGGAATGCTAATCTTTCCCTATGGAGAAACTGGAGTTGTTTGATAAATGGCCTGAAAAGTATGATGCGTGGTTCACCACTCCCATTGGCCTCCTCGTAAAGAAGTATGAAAGCGAATTGCTTCTTTCCCTTTTGAGACCCGAGTCTGACGAGTTCATGCTGGACGCCGGATGTGGGACGGGAGTATTTACCCTTGACATCCTTCCGTTTAGAACCCAGGTCATCGGCGTTGATCTTTCTCTGCCCATGCTTTCGCGGGCAGAACAAAAGACCAGAGCATATCGCTTCCAGGCCGTTTTGGCCGACATCTCATTCCTGCCATTCCCGAAAAACGTCTTCGATAAAGTTGTTTCCGTGACTGCCCTTGAGTTCATTGAGGATGCCAAAAGGGCCATGCAGGAGTTGTTTCGCGTCACTAAAAAGGGAGGACGCATCGTGGTGGCGACACTGAACAGCTTCAGTCCCTGGGCCGACCGCAGACAGGCTGAGGCGAAAAAGGGACACCCTTTGTTCAAGAAAGCAATCTTCAGATCCCCTGATGAATTACTTGCCCTTGCTCCGGTCAAGGGTGTGGTCAGAACAGCCATCCACTTTCAGAAGGAAGATGATCCAGCCCATGCCCCAGACATAGAAAAGGAAGGACAAAGAAAGGGTTTAAATACGGGTGCCTTCGTGGTAGGTTGTTGGCAAAAGGATTAAGAGCGACGCCCCTTTCATACAGTGTAAGATTCAGATACAAGAGAACTTCGTTCTATGTTGACGAGTACAGGCGCTTGACTTCCTCTAAAACCATTGATAGATTGAACCGCTAATAGGAGGGGCTTCATCTCATGGAGAAATGACGAAGGTCAG
>CAYMJV010000121.1:0-5462 GCA_964390545.1 uncultured Syntrophaceae bacterium | reverse complement strand
GTTCCGAGCGAAGCGAGGAATCTCCGAGTTTGCTTCGGCTTTGCCTCGCAACCGCAGGCGCTCCTCGCAATGACACGCCATTTATGTCGTTTGTATTAATCTAATGCGTAAACCCTTCCTTCCTCAGGAACGATTACTTCAACTCCGGCCAAGGCCTCCATCTCGTGCCCTAACTTATGAATTTCCTCATCCAAACGTTTCGGATGGTGATGAATGGGCATCAGGTTCCCCACTTTCGCATGCTTTGCAATTTGCGCGACACCACTCACATAGGAATGCTTTTCACGTTCCACCTCATCCTGTTCTGCTTCCTCATCCGTCAACCAGACCTCATGCAGAAGAAGCTTAACGCCTTGCACAAATGTCTGGGTGGTCTGCTCTACAGGGGTGTCAGTGATATATGCGATCCCGTCTCCAATCCGAACCCCCACTGAACCTCCAGGATGGTTCTGGCCATGGAGTTGAACTGACATGTTTCCAATTTTTAAAAATCCGCTTTTTATTGGGAAGACCTCAACAGGGGTCGGGAAATCCTCAAACCTTCGTGGAAATAACGGGGGCTGGAGGAGTCGGCCTAATGCCTCATCGGGCTCAGCTTCCACAAACGGCCGGCCGGGGGCGTATATGCGGACAACCCCTCGCATCCATGTGCCAGGAAGATACGAAAGTCCAACCACGTGGTCGAGATGATAATGTGAAAGAATGATATTTAAGCAATCGTAGGGGCGCAGTAAGTCTATCATCGTTGGTTCCAGAAGACGACCCACCCCTGTACCCGCATCAAGAAGAAGCGCTTCATTTCCAGTAAGCAAAAGAAAGCTCATGGTTTGTCGGCCAAACGATGGGATGAAACCGTTTATCCCCAAAGGCACGAGACGCGTTGACATGCTATGAATCCTCCTCCCTCATTCCTTCACGCATGCAATATATTTCTCTATTGCCGCACAGGATATCTCCCGGGCAACTTTACGTCAATCATAAACTTTTTGCATGCAATTGGATGATGTCCTGCTTCGTATCATGAGAGCGTGCGCTACCAGTTGATTCATTTGAAAAAGCTTGACAGGCCCTAACAAGTGCAGTAGAAGTAGGGTGATGATTGATCCATAAACCATATTCTATTTTTTAGAAAGGAGGGTGCTATGAGTCGCAAAAAATCTTTCTTGGTCCCTTTCATGGTTCTTGCGCTAATCGGTCTCCTTGTAATGGCTGGACAAGGAGATTCTGAAGCTGCTCCTATTCGGCTGGTCTACATGACTGCGGGTGACGTCAACATGTTAGCGCTAGGACAGAACGTCCTTGGACCTGCCTTCTCGAAAAAGTATCCAGGCGTCTCCTTAATGACCGTGCACACTGGACCTGGCGACGCAGGCTCGAGACTGATCTTCGAGAAGCTCTCGGCAGAGGCCGATTCCAAGAAGGCAACCTGGGACATTGACGTAGCCATGGTCCACCAGATCTTCTTAAAATGGGCCGAAGGAAAAGACCTCCTCCTGCCCTACGCCAAAGAGCTCAGCACTTGGAAATACGTTACCTCCCCCTTTGCCAAGAATTCCCTCGGGGTTCCGGCAGAAGGGTATGTGATGCCCATGTTCCACAGCCAGACTGCCCTTGCCTACAACCCTGATTACGTGAAAGACCCACCTAAGACTTATGCCGAACTCGTGGAATGGGTGAAGAAGAATCCGCACAAGTTTGGTTACAACGGGATCAAGGGGGGTATGTCGGGTGTGGCGTTCACCGTTGGTTGGGTCTACTGGAAGACAGGCAAGTACAACCAGTATGCGATGACAGGACCGTTTGACAAGGCAGAGATCGCCACATGGGAGCAGGCCTACAAAGATTTAGGAGAGTTCAATAAGTTCGTGACCATTACAGCGGGGAACGTGGGAACGCTCGATGCCTTGAACCGGGGTGAGATTTGGATGGGTCCCGTCTGGGTTGACATGTTCTTCACCTTCATGAACGAGGGGAAACTCGATCCCAAGACGAGGATGATACTTCCGGAGCCTGGCATGCCTGGTCAACCCATGTACTTTGTGATCTTCAAGAAGGCGGCGCATGCAAAGGAGGCAAAGAAGTTCGTCGAGTTCGTCACCAGCCCGGAAATTCAGGCCAAGGAAATCGTCACGCGTTTCAACTGGTACCCTGGAATAGATGGTTCCCATCTGAAGGGAGCGATTCCCGCTGAGACCTTCAACAAGATCTATAAGGACGTGACACCCGCTGACCTCTCCAAGAAAGGGCAGTCCCTACCCCTGGCCCAATACTTTGCTGCCATGCTGGAGTCCTACGAGAAGTGGATCAAGTAACCATGCAGGCTAAGTCAACTGTAAGGAGGGGGCTTTCGCTCCCTCCTTACCTTCTGCTCATCTTCCCCGCAGTAACCTTTATGGTCCTGATGTATGGTTACCCCTTCCTTTCTTCCATCCTCCGGAGTTTCATTAACCCTCAAGGGGAATTCTCTTTCGAGAACTATGGCAAGACCATTGACCTCTACCTCAAAGATATCGGCTTCACCTTGGCAGTGACGGTTCTGAGCACCGCAGTTTCTGCAGTGCTGGCCATTTTGCTTGCCGTCTATCTTCGCCTTCGTCAGAATTCGATTTCTCGAGCCCTTGCCGCTCTGTACAAAATACCCATCTTCATCCCCTTTGTGGTTGTAGCGCAGATGATGAACAGCTTCCTTGCTCCTCACGGAATCCTCAACTTAGCCCTGGCCAAGCTGAACGTCATCGACCTTGAGCACCCACTCCAACTTTTCAATTTTTACGGATTGACCTTTGGATTCGTTTGGAAAATGATTCCTTTTTCCACTCTCATCATCCACGGCGGGTTCCAGATGATCGACAACAGTTACATTGAAGCCGCCCGTAGCTGCGGTGCAGGATTGGGGAGGGTCATCACCCGTGTGCTCATCCCGATGAACCGGTCCAGCATTCTCGTGGCCTTGGTACTCGTCTACTCTCAGATTGTTGGGACCTTCACCCTGCCCTACATGTTGATTGGAGGAAAGATTCCAACAACGATCACGGTCGACATCGCTCACCGGATTAACTACTTCCGCGATTTCGGTGTTGCGAATGCGCTCGGTGTCTTTTCTTATCTTTTGGTGCTGATCACAGCCGTTTATTATCTCAGGTCATCCCTTAGAAAGATGACCGGCTATCAGGCGAGCGAGGGATGAACGTGCCCGCAAAGCGTATCCTGGTTGTCACCGCTGAGATTGTCCTGCTCGTGTTGGTGCTTCTGCTCATCATCGGACCGATGATGAGCCTCTTCATCTGGTCCGTTGCCCATCGCTGGTATTGGCCCAATACCCTCCCTCAGGAGGTCGGTTTTGAGTACTGGAAGCAGGCGCTCGGCATGCGTACGAGCCTCGCCATCGGAGCCATCAGCATTATCCCTGCCTTCCTGCTGAGCCTGACCATCGCCGTCGTGGTGGTCATCATCTCCATGCTCATCGCCATACCGGCTGGATATGCTTTGGCAAAGTACCGCATTCCTTTTGGTGCAGTCATCATGTTTCTCTTCTTAATGCCCAACGCCTTCCCACAGCAGCCGATCTTCGTCAACCTGCTTCGAGTCTTCACCCGCTGGGGCCTGTCCGGAACCGTTCAGGGAGTTGTTCTGGTGCATATCCTGGTGGGCATGGTCTTCGGTGTCTGGATTACGAGCGCCACCTTTCGTTCCATCCCCAATTATCTGGAGGAGGCAGCCCGGAGCGTGGGAGCCACCAGGCTCTACACCTTCTTCCACATCACCTTGCCTCTGGCTGCGCCGGGGCTTCTTGCCAGTTCCGTCTTTGTTTTCATTACCTCCCTGGATGAATTCACGGGAACGTTTTTCATCGGCCTCCCCTTCGTAAGTACGCTACCCATGACCCTGTACTCGTCCAGTGGGTACAACATGCAGTTCGCATCAGTGATCGCCATCATCCTGCTTATTCCCAGCATTTTATTCATGACCCTGATCCAAAGGGTGTTGCGGGCTGAATATGTTGGGGGGATGGGCTGAGGTGTTTTATTCCAGGTTTCCATGGAGAGTGATCCAATGCCCGCTTTACGCTTAGAACGCATTGTTAAGAGATACGGGAAAGTGAAAGCTGTTGACGACTTGAGCTTGAAGGTCCAGGAGGGGGAGCTGTTAACCCTGCTCGGACCTTCGGGATGCGGGAAGACGACAGTCCTTCGGTGTGTATCAGGCTTTGTCAGACCCGACGACGGCCAGATCTATCTGGGAGACCGCAAGATTACGGAAATCCCAACGGAAAAACGAAGGATCGGACTCGTCTTTCAAAATTATGCTCTCTGGCCCCATATGACGGTATTTGACAACTTGGCTTTCGGTTTGCAGATCAAGAGGCTAACGAAGGACGTCATCAAGCAGAAAGTGGAGGGGTCTTTGGCCCTCGTCCAGTTGGGCGGTCTCGAAGATCGATTCCCTAGACAACTGAGTGGCGGACAACAGCAGAGGGTGGCCTTGGCGCGGGCCCTGGTCCTCGAGCCAGATATCCTGCTTCTCGATGAACCCCTTAGCAACCTGGATGCCCTGCTCAGAGAACAGATGCGTTTCGAGATTGCCCAGATTCACAAACACGCCGGAATCACAACCATCTATGTAACTCACGACCAGACTGAGGCGATGGTGATCTCGGACCGAATTGCAGTCATGGAAAAAGGCCGAATCATGCAGCTTGGGAGTCCCCTGGAGATCTATTCCAAACCTGCAAATAAATTCGTTGCCGGCTTCATGGGCACCACCAACTTTCTCCACGGTAAGGTGGTCAAGATCGATAAAGAATATGCTGTGGTCACCACGGAGGATGGCCTCGCCATTACTGGCCGCGGCCACGACATCGAGAAGGGTGCCGAGGTAGACGTGGCGATACGCCCTGAGAGCATCAAGTTTTTATCCCCGGCAGAGGCTACGGATTATGCCAACGAACCTAATGTTTTCGAGGTAGAGGTGGCCAGGGCATCCTATGTTGGCGAGTTGATCGATTACCAGTTAAGGATTAAGAACCATCTGATACGCGCCAAAGGCGAGGTACGAGTAGCGCGTGGAGTGGGCGTGCGGTTTCTTATCAAATTGGATGCAGATCAACTTGCGGTTCTTCGCCGCTAATCACTTATGCCCTGACTTTTGACCAAATGGAGCCCCACGGGCAAGCCCGTGGCCCCACTCCAAACGCCCCTTGGGGGCGAACATCCCGCACCAGAGGACCAATTCACCCACGGGTGAACCCGTGGTCCTCTTGGTGCTGGGATAGAATCGATCCAAGAAAGATGAGTGGACCTGTTCCGGCAGTGATGAAAGGTTGGAAGAAAGATATATTTACTCAGTCACAACAAAAAAGGCCCATCATCTCTGATGGGCCTTTGATCCCCGCTTTCGCGGAGATAAATTTAATTCTCGGCAACGTCCTACTCTCCCACACAGTTACCCATGCAGTACCATCG
>CAYMJV010000120.1:0-5490 GCA_964390545.1 uncultured Syntrophaceae bacterium | reverse complement strand
TTCATTTATCTTCAACCCGTTTCTAATCCGCGTAATCGTGGTTGTAATCCGTGTAATCAGAGATTTCTTCACTTTCTCAGAAATCTTCTAAAAAAATCTTGACAAATGAGGGAGGGTTAAGGTTAAATCATTACCGTGTCCGTGACCGTGTCTCGTGCCTGCGCGCTGAAGTGCTTCGGCATGCGAGCGTGTCCGCATTACCAAACTTAAATGTTTGAAAAGAGAATATTAACGGTCACGGAAATTGCCTGCCTTCCCCGCCCTCGGTCGGGACCGGGGCCGACAGGCCCTGAATCGTGCTGGTGCAGGGCAGGCAGGGACACGGGCACGCTGAGAAGGAGGAGGGATTTATGGCAACACCTGTTACCGTTCCTATGGTGGGGAAAATTGTGTCTGTTTCAGTGAAAGCCGGGGATCGAGTAGAGGAAAATGACCAAGTCGCCGTATTGGAAGCAATGAAGATGGAGATGCCGCTCGTGGCACCCGTGGGTGGAGTCGTCAAAGAAGTTTTGGTATCGGCGGGTCAGGAGGTAGAGGCAGAAGCAACGATTGCGATTATTGAATGAGGGGGATGAGTGAATGGCAATAGGGAAATAGGACCAATGAAGATTTCTAAGCCAGTCACCAACACCTTCCCTCAAAGGGGAGAGATGATTTGATTGATGAAAAGAGCATGAGGCTGATGTGGGCGATATCAGTCGTCTCTCCCGTCTCCAACGCTTCATTCATTTTTTTGTAATTCAATTTAACCTGTTGTTCTATTGAACCCCACGAACGAAATCTTCAAACTATAAATATTCAATCCGGCTTTAAGAAGCATGAAGGATACTTTCCTGCTTAAAAGGCAAGGGGGGATGGGTCGGTATTTTTGTAATGCTTTGTTACTCATATAGAATTGACAGCTTTCCATCTCTGTGATATTTCAACAGTAGCGCCGAATGAAGAGTTACTCCGAATCCATAATTTCAATGCCGAGGACGGGAACTTATGTATAGAGGGAAAACCATCGCCGTTATCATTCCTGCTTATAATGAGGAGAAGTTGATTGGGAAAGTGATTGAGACCATCCCGGCCTTTGTCGACCACATCGTTGTGATCGATGATGCAAGCCGGGATCAGACAGAAGAGATCGTCAAAGCCTGTCAGAAGAAGGAAGCACGCCTCATTTATATTCGCCATGAAAAGAACGAAGGGGTAGGGGGAGCGATTGCTACGGGGTATCAATGGGTTCGCGATCAAGGAAAGGATATCGGCGTAGTGATGGCAGGGGATGCCCAGATGGACCCCCAAGATCTGCCTAAATTATTGGACCCCGTGGTCGAAGGAGAAGTGGACTATGCCAAAGGGAATCGTCTCTTTACCGGGAGGGCCTGGGAGATTATTCCGAGAACACGCTATCTTGGAAATGCGGTCCTTTCCTTTTTGACAAAGATCGCTTCTGGATACTGGCATGTGGCGGATTCCCAATCGGGTTATGGGGCAGCAAGCCTGAAGGTGCTCGAGACGATCGACTTGGATCACATCTACAGGCGGTATGGAATGCCCAATGATTTTTTGGTGAGACTGAACGTTTACCAATTTAAGGTGAGGGATGTGCCTGTCAACCCCATCTACGGAATAGGGGAGCGCTCAGGCATTAAAATCTACACCGTTGTTTTTACCCTCTCCTTCTTGCTCTTCAGACTTTTTCTGTGGAGAATTAAGGAGAAATACATTATCCGTGACTTTCATCCTTTAGTCCTCTTCTACCTCTTGGGCTTTATCCTCACCCCGATTGGGGTTGGATTTGGTCTGTACCTGCTCATTTATAGGCTGATGATAGGAACCGTTGCGGCCACCAGTGCCCTGTTTTCGGCTCTTTTCACCATATCAGGCCTCCAGTCTCTCTTTTTCGCCATGTGGTTTGATATGGAATATAATAAGGAGCTGAAATAAGCTTAGTGATCGGTGATGGTGATAGTGATAGCAAAATCAAGGGAAAGATTTTATTCACCGTCACTATCACTGGTAGCTATCACCGTAAAATGAAAATTTGCATCATTACTTCTTCTTTTCCATCTCATCCCAATGATGTAGTGCAGGCCCCTTTCCTGATCGATTTCATTAAGGGATTGAAGAAACGAGGCCACCAAGTCTTTCTCTTTACGCAGAATCGGAAGGAAGTGAAAGAGAATGTCTTGGAAGGAATTGAGATTGAATGGTTTCCTTGGTTGACCTCAAAGAAACCCCTTGTTCAGCTAAATCCCCTGAACCCCCTGGACGGCTTTCGGATTGCAAATTTAATTTACAGCGGAAGGAAAGCGGTTCTTCCTTTCATCAGAGAGAATAGAATCGATGCATGCCTTGCGCTCTGGGTCCTTCCCAGCGGTTATTTTGCGAATTATGTTCATCAAGAAACGCGTGTTCCGTACTCGGTTTGGGCACTCGGGTCGGACATTTACCGATACGGAAGGAATCCTTTTCTCTATCCCACGATGAAGAGAATTATCCAGGGGGCTACGGGTGTTTTTGCCGATGGCTTTGACCTCACGAAGAGAGTGGAAGAACGATTTGGAAGGAAATGCTATTTCTTGGCGACCACACGCAAAATCCCCCCTCTCCCCCCTTTAATAAAGGGGGGTTGGGGGGGATTACCCAAGGAACTCAATAGACTCAACAAACCCGATAAACCCAATGAACCCAACAAACCCGATGAACCCGAAAGACCTTTTCGTTTCCTGTTCGTAGGAAGATTAGAGAAAGTCAAAGGGATCGATCTCCTGTTGCAATCCATGGCCATGCTTTCAGAAGATGAATTGAATGTCCATCTTACCATTGTGGGCAAAGGAAACCTGGAGGAGTGGGTGAGGAGTTTCATCCATCGAAAAAGGCTCGAGAAATGGGTCACCCTTAAGGGAAACGTTGATGATAAGGCTTTAGCTTCTCTCTATACCTCCTCTCATTGTGTGGTTATCCCGTCCCGTTCTGAATCCATTCCGCTCGTCTTTTCTGAGGCACTGAATTTTAACAAAGATTTAATTGTCACCGATGTAGGGGATATGGGGATGTTGGGCCGTCAGTACGAAGTGGCCTGGGTGGTTCCGCCGGAGGATCCCAAGGCTTTAAAAGAGATGATGAGAAGAAGAGCGGAGCTACCAGATCATGATCCGAATGGAAATCCTCCCATGATCAGAGGAAATGAAAAAAGAGCGGAACTAAAACGACTCTTCGACATCGAAACGAGTGTGGAGAGATTTTTGGCGGATTATGTTTAATCCCCTTCTTTCCCCCTTTAGAAAAGTCGGTACGAGTCGGAACGACTGTCGTACCGACACTCGAAACCGAGGGGGATGAAGGGGGATTTCAAGATTAGGGGAGAATGAATGAAAGCAATTATATTGGCTGGTGGAAAAGGAACAAGGCTTGCTCCTTATACGACGGTTTTTCCTAAACCTTTGATGCCCGTCGATGGAATGCCCATCCTTGAAGTCATCGTCAAGCAGTTAGCCCATTTTCATATTGAGGAACTGATCTTCACGGTGAGTCAAGAATCAGAACCTCTTCTCTCAGCGTACTTTGGGGATGGAAGCCGCTACGGAGTTGGTATCTCCTATTCTAGAGAGGAAAAACCCCTGGGAACTGCCGGGCCACTCTCTCTCATTTCCGACCTTCCGGAAACATTCCTGGTGATGAATGGAGATGTTCTAACCACTCTCAATTATCAAAAATTAATCCAATATCACCGCCGACAAAGGGGGGTGGTCACGATTGCGATGAATCAGAAAAGAATCCAATTGGAGTTAGGGGTGATGGAGCTCAGCCAGGGGCACCGATTGACTCAATATACTGAAAAACCCACACTGTCATACTCCGTCAGCATGGGAGTCTATATTTTTGAGAAAAAAGTCTTGAAATGGGTTCCAACGGGGGGCTACCTGGATTTCCCGGAATTGATTCAAAAACTTCTCAGAAAAGGGGAAAAGGTCTTCTGCTATCCCAGCAATGACTTCTGGCTGGATATTGGGAGACACGAAGATTACGGAGAGGCCCAGAGGATGTTTCAGAAGATGAGGAAAAAATTGTTATATGAATAGTGGAATAAGCACCAAATAACAAGCACCAAATCTCAAATAAATTACAATGACCAAAATCCAAAATACCAAACAATATGACCTAGAAGAAAGGACATTCCATTTTGCTAAAAATACTGCTCTTTATGTAAGACAATTGCCAAGAAATATCTCAAACTTAGAATATATCGAACAAGTTATAGGATCTTCAGGCTCAGTTGGCTCCAATTATATTGAAGCCAACGAATCGTTAAGTAAGAAAGATTTCATAATGAGAATAAAGATATGCCGGAAAGAAGCAAAAGAATCAGCCTACTGGCTAAGATTAATCATCGAGACAAATGATGAAAAATACAAACATGAGGGGAGGAAACTTCTTGAGGAAGCTTTAGAGTTAAAAAAGATATTTTCTTCTATTCTTTTGAAATCAGAATAGTTTTGGTCATTTGGAAATTGGAGATTGGAATTTATTTGTAATTTGTAATTTGGGATTTGGAATTTGAAAGAGTTGAAGGAAATGATCCCAATCATTTAGAAAAACGAGGTTCACTATGAGCAAGGTTCTTGTGACAGGTGCAGGGGGTTTTATCGGAAGCCAGCTCTGTGAAGAATTGGTGAGAATGGGGGAAGACGTAAGGGCGTTCATCCGATATAATTCAAGGGATGAAAGAGGTCTCTTAGAATATTTGCCGAAGGAAATTCAAAGTCAAATTGAGGTGATCCCCGGTGATCTTATGGATCCCAATGGCGTGAGAAAGGCCGTGAGAGGATGTGCCAAAATCTTCCACCTGGGAGCATTGATTGCCATTCCTTATTCGTATGTTCATCCATTTGACTTTGTTCAGGCCAATGTCGTTGGCTCCGCACACCTACTCAATGCATGTTTGGATAACGAAGGATTAGAGAGAATCATACATACCTCCACGAGCGAAGTCTATGGGACGGCACAATATACTCCCATTGACGAGAAACACCCTCTCCAGGCTCAATCCCCTTATGCGGCCAGCAAAATTGCAGCGGACAAGTTGGCAGAGAGTTATTATCTTTCCTTCAACCTTCCCATTGCCATCCTTCGCCCTTTTAATACCTTTGGCCCCCGTCAGTCTCTCCGTGCCATCATTCCCACGATCATTTCCCAGGTCATCGGGAATCAAAAAATCCTGTTGGGAAATGTTAAACCTCGGAGAGATTTTCTCTTCGTGAAAGACACGGTTCAAGGTTTCATCGAAATAGGAAAATGCAGCGAGGCGATCGGAAAGGTTGTCAACATCGGAACGGGGAGGGACCTCTCCATTGGGGAGTTGGCTAAAAAGATTGTCGAGTTGATCGGAAAGGGCGGGAAGGTTGAGATCGAAGATCGTAGGTTCAGGCCTGAGAAGAGTGAGGTGATGCAGCTTCTTGCTGACACACGATTGGCTCAGAAACTTTTCGGTTGGGCACC
>CAYMJV010000119.1:0-5500 GCA_964390545.1 uncultured Syntrophaceae bacterium | reverse complement strand
CCGGGCGGCGGTCGAGATCCTGATCTCGTCCACCTGGCCGTTGAAGTACCCATCGGCACCGTTAGAAGAGCCCGCATTTTTATAGGAACCGATTCGCCAGTAGCGGGAGTTTGTGTTCAGGTTCACCCTACCTGCTGAACCAGCGAGGGATCCATCTACGTAGACATAGGAAAATCCGGTTGCTGAGTCACTCACGCCGACCAGATGGTGCCAAGTGCCGTCGTTGTAGCTCCCCACGGCGCGGGGATAATACCCTCCACCGTTGTAGACATAGAAATAGAGATCCTGGTTGGTACCCACGTACAATCCGGAGTCCCAGAGGGTATTTGCGGTCCCTGTTCGGTTAGTCCCTTCCCAGGAGAGGATCGGATGCCCATTGGCCGTTGAGGTCTTCACCCAGGCCTCGAGGGTGAGATTGGTGTATCCCGACGTGATGGCGTTTGCCGTGTAGATATAGTCATCGGACCCGTCAAAGCTCCGGGCTAAGCCGACGTTCCCTGTTACCGAGGATGAACCCCCGCTGTCGGTCCCGTCGTTCTTGCTGTTGGTGGAATCGAGGAGGTTCGACCCGAGGTGCCAGACGCTCTGGTAGTCACTCCCCCACACTCCGGTCGAGTTTGCGGTTGGTTTGGTGATCGCCGAGTTCCCGTAGTACATGTAAATCGTGGTGCCTGCCTGAGGAAGCGTAGGAATCCTAACCCACGCGACCAGTGTCCCTGCACTGGCGCCTCCGTCGTACTTCTCGATCTCGTGGTCGAGCTGGTTGTTGCTCCCATCCCGGAAGATGATGTCGTAGCCGTTGGCGTTCTGGATACGGCCGTTTGTCGGGTCGTTGGCCTGCGTCCTCAACCAGCTTCCGGACAGGCTTATCAAGACTGGGAAACTCGACAGGGTTTGCGAGGAGCAGGTGGTTGCGTCGAGTGCATTGATCGTGATCTGTCTCTTGTATTGGAATGACGCGGTTCCTGGGACCCCGAGGACGAGGTACACGATCTCCGTCGCGACCGCATCGTTGGTCGTCCAGTTGAGCGTGAAACCGTCCGCATCCATGCTTGTCAGGGTCGCTTGGGCTTCAGGTACCCAGTTGGTGTTCTGGTTGTATTTCATGAAGACCCTGGAGGTCTTGTCAATAGCCCGGTTAATGGGTAGGGCGGTCAGTGCATTTGTTTCGTTGAATGCAGCACTGCCCCCGGTCGTCGCGTCGGCCGCGCCGATGCCGAAGCGCGAATCCGCGACAGGACTGGCCTGGGCAACATCCTGAAAACTCGACAGGAGCACAGCACTAGGTTGAAAGCCGACGCCGCGAACCGCCTGAGTTGCGCCTGAGCCCTTGAACGTCAGCATGTGAACCGCCCAGCGATAGGCGGAAGAACCGTTTGTCCCGGTCACGTTGTAGGAGCCCGTGGACGCAACACTTTGGTCCACCACGAAGTTACTATTGAAGGTTGATCGTGTGGTCCAGGGAGCGCCGGGGGCCGTGCAGTTGCTGCTGCTGAGGCCCCAGCCGTAGAGCAGCTCATTGGCGAAGGTCGTGGTTTTCGAGCCACTGTCCATGGCCGTACCGGTGCCTGTTCCAACCGAGGTCTGGTCGAGCGGACTCACGGTCGATACGCCGGAGTACTCGAGCGCCCAGACCTCGAAATAGCTTGTGGTGGCCGCGCTGAGAGTGATCGTGATGGTAATCGCACCTGTTCCACCGATGATGTTGCTAGCATAGTAGGTGTACGCCCTCTCGGTGGTACCGTCCCAGTCCGTCGGTCCAATGGCTCTTATGTAGCTGTTGCCCTTGTTGTCGGTGACCGAGGTGACGTTTGCGGCCTGGTTATTGTAGTTGAAGCTGAGAACGATCAGGTTTCCGGAGGTACTCGCGGCAGGAAGCGTGATCGTTGCGCTGCTGGCGGCCCCAGCGTCGATCTCTGCTCCCCGGACGTAGGCTGGTGCGGGCACAGTCTTGCCGAAACTGCCGGCCTTGGCATTGATCCCAGCAAGTGCGAGAGAAACCACCTGCCCGGCATAGCCCCCGGTGCTGAAATTGACGGTGAAGCCATCCGCATCCATCGACCTGAAGGACGCCTTCACGGTCACGCTGAGGTCGTTGTAAATGTCAATTAGGCAGGCGTCTGTCTGCTGGCCTCGCTGTGTGTCAGTTGTGCTGACATTGTCACGGGAATACACGACGTTGGCCCACTGGCTGCCGCTAGCGTCCATCACGCCAAGACCAAGGTTCAAATGGACCATGTTTGCAGGAGGTGCGCTCGTGAAGTCGGCGCCAAGGTGGGCATGGATGACGGCGTCCGGCCGGAAGCCCACGCCCGTAACCGAAACGTTGGTGGGCACTGTCGTCGCCATCGTCCACCTCACGACCTTGGAGGTAACATCGGTCCCACCGATGATGATGTAGTGGATGACGTAGGCCGTCGAGTTGTTAGTAGTCCACATGAGGGTGAACGTTGTGGTGTCCCAGGCGGAAACATCGCATTCCGCCAGTACAGTTTCACCCCCCTCCACGATCGTCAGGGCTTTGGCGGCCATGCGGCTGCTTTCGTTTGACGGCAACACATTCTGACTGCCGACCGCTGTGGAGTAGCTGGCCCTCGTCTGGTCGGTCATTCCGAAGGAATAGGAAAAAATCTGGGAGCCGGTCTCGCTTACCTTGCCGTTGGTCCAAAGGATGAGAGCCTTGGGTGTCACGCCGAGATTGTGCGTGACCACCTGGCCCGCACCACTGGCCTTGGTGAAGGAGCCAACTTTGAAGCTCTGAGTCTGGGCTTCATCCACAAAGGTAAGTGAAATAAAGACCGCTATCAGAACCAGTAATGTTCGACAGATGCTCTTGCCTTTTTGGGTTTCGGCTATCATTTTACGATTCGCCATACCTCTTCCTCCTGCTCCGCTATAAGTAAAGCGATAAGATCCTTAAGATCTTAGGCAAAATATATGCCACCGTCTCCTGATCCCTATAAGTTACTGAAATTGCTAATAAAAATTGGTGAGCCAAGGCAGTTTCGAGGTCATGATGTGACAATTTTTGTTAATTATTTCGAGCTATTTCATAGTTTTTGAGGGGAATATGGGGAAAAACGAAGGTCGAGAGGGACTAAGAAAATGGAATAATGGAATGGTGGAACAACAGAATATTGGAATAATGGAATGTTGGGTTTATGGGATAAGGAAAAAAGAGCACTTCGTTTGATGATCGTTCCACTTGAGGAGCACTGGGGCTTGTATTTTGGTTTAGGGTTAGAGGGTTACGTCAAGTCCTTAAGACCAATCCCGCCTATAGCGGGATAACCGAATGACGTAATGGGCATCGTTTCCCTTCGCCAATGTTCAGGGCCTTAAGTTTATCGAAAGGCCGGTGCCGTAAGACGGAGCTCCTATTTTTCCTTGTCAACCTCGCCAAATTTTAATATACTAGTTATAAGTAAACCCCGTTAGAAAGTTTTCTACTTTCTAACGGGAAGGCTCACACGGGGCATTAAACCCCGTGTTCGCTGAAAAAGGAACAACCATCATCACCGGTGCGAGCAGCGGGGCTTTCTAACGGGGTAAAGACCATTGATGATTTCTTTTAATCCATATGGAGGTAAACAATGAGGCAAGTCATTATTTACTCTGGTGAAGATGGTTATTGGGTAGCTGAATGTCCAAGCCTACCCGGATGCATTAGCCAGGGAAAAACAAGAGAAGAAGCTATTACCAATATTCGAGAAGCAATTCAAGGATATATTGCTGCGTTAGAAGAAGACCATCTTCCTATTCCCGAAGAACGATTCGAAGCGTTTATGGTTGCGGTATGAAGAAATTGCCCAGGATTTCAGGCCGGGAGTGCGTTAAGGCCTTGGAAAAGCTGGGTTTCCACTTCAAACGGCAAGAAGGGAGCCATATCATCTTACGTAAGGATGACCCTTTCGCCCAAATAGTTGTCCCCGACCACAAGGAATTTGATAGAGGAACATTACGTGCAATTATCCGCCAAGCCAATGTTAGTGTTGACGAGTTCATTAATGCACTTTAAGATTCTTTTTCTCAGATGAAAGGCTCTCGAATCTTCGTTTTGATTTCCTCTCGAAACAGACCAATATTACCTGTGAGATCGGTTATAGCCCGCATGACTTTTTCGAAACCATTATCTATCGCTTGCTTTATTTCTTCATGAAATAGGTCCAGCCTGTCGCTGAGGTTATTGATACCTTCCTCAAGCAGCTTCAGATGACCAATAATATCCATACAACAAACGTGAAATTCATGTATGATCTCTTCTTTAATGCTTTCCAATTCATCTTTGGTTTTGGTGACCTTTCGTTTAGCCATCCCTACCCGCTCTCGGAATCAGAATATTCTGTTGAAGTATCGCTAAAATACAATAAAAGCACAAGTAATTATCGATATACCTCTCTTCTGTGTCTAACCCGCGTCACGCGGATAATTCTTGATTGATGATCAATTTCGTAAACAACACGGTAATGACCCACTCGAATCCGGTAGAGTCGTTCGTGCGCTCGCAGCTTGCGAGCATCTGCAGAATGAGGATTTTTGCGAAGCATCTCCACAGCAAGTCCAATCCTGCGCTTTATATCGTCTGGTAATGCTCGAAATTCTTTGGCAGCCGACGCAACAAATTGAACGTTATAGTCATTCACTCTTGAGCTAATCCTATTTAATCTCAGCCTTCAGTTCTTCCCAGTCTACTGTGGGTTCATGTTTCCGGGATTCAGAAACCAGGACATCATAAATATCTTCCCAGAGTTCTCCCAATTCCAAAAGATCAATCAGAACAGCTCTTTTCTTTCCCGAATCGTCCACTACGAACTGAATACCCTTCATTGAATTCAACCCTCCTTTTTTGTGATAATCAGGTAGACCAACTTTCACTTAATATATACCTTAGGCTCATTTGAAAGACAAGCGAATCCCCTATCAATTGAGCTTGCCCCCTGGAATAGTAAGGTGAGAAACATAGGACGATTTGATGGTGAGTAAAAGACTCCCCTGGGGGAGGGTGACCACAAGTCCTTTATTCCACAGGGCGAGCACTCCCCATGACCCCAAGAGCCGCTCCTCAAGTGAAACGCTCCTCCAGCCAAAAACCAATATCCCCCGATTGCTTCTCTCAAGGATCGCTATGCTTAAGGACCACTTCGTTCGAGGCACAAAATTTTCAACCTCCAACCTCAAGGCCCAAAGGGCCGATCCTCAAGGGAACGCAGTTCCCGATCCTCGAGGGCCGAAGGACCGCTCCTCCGGCCTATGGCCGGAGCCTTGTGGTTGGATCCCCAAACAGAATCCAGGTCTTTCGGATATCTTGATCTGAAACAAAAGCCTTGGCTCTGACTGTCGCCTCTCCCAGGGTTAAGGACTCTCTGCCAAAAAGAAGCTTGATCAATTCCTTGTTCATCACAGCCTGCTGATCCGGCTCTGTTAACCCTGAAGAGGTCCAGATCGCTACGGCTCCCCCACTCTGAGACTTCAGAAGCGACTCGGCCAATGTCTCATAATA
>CAYMJV010000118.1:0-5675 GCA_964390545.1 uncultured Syntrophaceae bacterium | reverse complement strand
TTTTTTCCTCTTGAGTTTATTATTTCTTGAATTTCCATCCTGCCGGTAGGGAGGGTCGGAAGGTCGGAAGGTTCATGAGATGTCCTGCCGCACACCTCCTTTGAATACAGCCTTTATCTTACGCAGTGTGATGGCTGGGGCCTGGAGAGGATTACCCTCAACAGCGATGAAGTCGGCGAGCTTCCCAGGTTCCAAAGTACCTAGCTCATTCTCCTTACCACAAAGTTGGGCTCCCACTAATGTTGCAGCTTTGATTCCTTCAATTGGACTGTAGCCCGCTTCGATCAAGGTTTCAATCTCTTCAACGATGGAAGCATGGTGGGTATCGCAGCCCACTGCAAGTGTAATCTTCCGTGACTTTGCCCTGCGAATAAGATCCACATACTCCTCGCTTACCTGTCTGAAGCGTTTGCGCATGAAGGGTACGACATGCGGGGCCTCTGCTGCTGCACGCATCACACTCGTTGTTGAAGCCAGAAAAGTTTCATGACGAACCATACCGTCGAGTTGTTCGTCAGTAAGAAACGTACCGTGTTCAATGATATCGACCCCTGCCTCGATCGCCCAGGTAGCTGCTGGTCCCCCGTAACAATGGACACCTATGCGCCGACCTGCCAGATGCGCTTCTTCGACAGCGGCTCGGATCTCCGACTCCGTAAAACATGTGCGAACCAATGTGCCGCCGGGAGTAGTAACTCCACCGGTGATGATCATCTTTATCATATCCACCCCGGTCTTAAGATTTTTTCGCACAGCGGTTCGAACCGCTTCCGGCCCATCGGCTTCTATTCCCAGAAACCAGCCATGCCCGCCGGTGGAGCAAATCGGAAGGCCTGAGAGAATTAATCGGGGACCTGGGACCCAACCTGTCCCGATCGCCCGACGGAGATGATGGCCAAGGTAGTGCTTCTCTCCGGCGCTCCGCAGGGTTGTAATACCAGAAGCCAGCATTGCCCGCGCGTTCTTGATGCCCTTGATGGCGCGCCATTGAGGATCCTGCATGGCTTCGGGTTCGCCGTCTCCCATGTCAATGTCAAGGTGGTCGTGCCCATCGATAAGGCCTGGTAGGATTGAAAAGTTTCTAAAATCAACCACCTCCGTGTCCGGCTTATTGTCGGATCCTTGCCAGCCCGGCTCGACTTCGCGCACCCGTTCTCCCTCGACGACAAGAGTTACCTTGTAGGCGGGTTCTTCTTTCCTTCCGTCCAAAAGCATTCCACACTGGACATATTTCAACATCGCGCATACCCCCGACTAACGCATCCCTATGACATTTGGTAACCAGAGTGAGAGCTCTGGGAAAAGGATCAACAATACTAATACGACGGTTTCCCCTATAAGCATCGGCACCGCTGCCCGGGCGGCCCCTGTGAAACGAACTTCTGCGATACCCGTTGCGATGTATAGGTTTATGCCGACAGGGGGTGTGACTTGGCCGATGGCCATGTTGACCGTGAACAAGATGCCAAACCAGATCAGGTCGATGTGAAACGTCTGGAGCAGAGGCAGAAAGAGGGGAACGAATATAAAGGTGATCGAAACAGCATCAAGAAACATGCCGGCGATTAACAAAATTCCATTTATGATGAAAATGATGACCATTGGATCTGAGGACCAGGCTGTGACGGCACGGATGATCTCCGCTGAGACTCCGAGACGAGTGATGACCCAGGAGAAGAGACTGGCACCAATCACAATGACAAGTGCCATACTCGTGATGAGAGCACTGTCAGCGAAGAAGCGTGGAAGGGTTCGCAGGGGTAGATCCCGGTAAATGACCGTGCCAACCACCAGGGCATAAACAACTACAAAACCCGCTGCTTCCGTTGGCGTGAAAATGCCTCCGTAGATACCGCCGAGAATGATGATAGGAGCAATCAGACCCCACGATGCATCGCGCGTTGCGGTCAGTAATTCACTCAGTGAGCCCCGTTGCCATCCAGGGCTCTTGATGTGACGGGTGCTGAGATAGCTTGGGATTGCCAAAGCAAGCCCGATCAAAATTCCCGGTATAATTCCAGCGATGAAGAGCTTTCCAATGGAGGCCCCGGTAATGCTACCATATAGCACGTATATAATACTCGGAGGGATAATAATGCCAATGCTTCCCCCACATGCGATCAATGCTGCTGCAAACTCCTTGGGATATCGGGCAATGGCCATGGCAGGGATAAGGATTGCGCCTAAGGCTGCAGTGTCAGCGGTCCCAGAGCCGGAGATTCCCCCGAGAAAAATGGAGACGACAATCGTCACATAAGCCAAGCCTCCGGGCAGACCTCCTACTAACAGCCCTGCCATCCGGATGAGGCGAGCAGCAATCCCTGAGCGTTCCATGAGATAGCCTGCAGCAATGAAGTAGGGGACTGCCAATATCGTAAATTTTGAAACCGTTGCGTATGCGAGGCTTGGGACCAGATCGAGAGGGACGATTCCAAATGCCCAGACCGTCGTGATCGCAGCTACCCCTAAGGCAACCGCGATCGGGATATTAAAGGCAAGAAAGAGGAGGGCCAGTCCGAAGAGAAAAATGGTCTCCATCTATGCCCTCCCCCGGTGGACAAACCAATGGACAATCCGAACCACGGCGACTACCGCCCCAACAGGGACGGCAGCGCCGATCATCCATTCCGGCCATCCTAAAGCTGGTGTTCGCTGGTCGCTGATGATCTCATTCAGCACCATACGTGATCCAAACCAGGCGAGCAAGGCAAAGAAGAACAGAAAAAACAAACGCCCAGCAACCTGGAAAGCCATTTGGAGGCGAGAGGGGAGTCGATCCACAAGAGCTGAGAAACCCAGGTGGATGTTGCGTATAATGGTGAGGCCTGCAGCAAGGAAGACGACCCATACGAAGAGTCCTAGCTGGATTTCCTCGATCCAAGACAACGAGAGGTGGAGCCAATATCGACAGACTATCCCTGTAAAATTAAGCGCGACCATCAGCATGAGGAGAATCGCCAGCACGTACTCCTCTAAGCTCAAACGCCGATTTGCCTCCATTACAGCCCCTTACGGAATCGATCGATTAGTTCCTGACCAATAGTCGGTGCGAATTGTGTATAAACAGGTGGCATCTTCGCCTGGAAGGCGGCCAGCTGTTCCGGAGTGAGGATCACGATCTCCATGCCGTTGGCCTTAAGCTTTCCGATGACTTCTTGGTTGGACTTTTCAAGGAATTCGCGTTCATCCTTTGCGCCCTGTTGCGCTGTTGAGCGAAGAATCTCCTGATCCTCAGGCGAGAAGCTGCGCCACAATGCCGGGTTGAAAAGAATGTAGATGAGGTCAAAAGAGTAGTTGAGTTCCGTCCCGTATTTTTCCACCTCGTAGAATTTAGTGCTAAATTTATATACCCATGGCAACTCTTCTGCATCGACCGTTCCCTGTTGAAGTGCCGTGTAAAGCTCTGCGAAATTGACCACCACTGGCTGCGCTCCCAGCGCTTTCCACGCCTCCACCAGCATCTTGCTGCCTGGGACTCGCAACTTCAAACCCTGCAGATCCTCTGGTTTCGCCACCCGGTGCTTCCGATTCGCAAGCTGGCGAAAACCGTTTGAGGCAACAGCAATCGGCTCCAACTGCTTGGCCCTAAGCCAGGTCATGGTCTCTTGAGCGATTGGCCCATCCATCAACTTGTCAGCGGCTGCCTTTGTAGGGACAATCCACGGTAGTCCAACGATGAGGAATCGCGGGTCTATGACGCTAAGGGTAACGGTGGGTAGTATCGAAACTTGAATGACTCCGGATTGAACGAGTTCGATCTCTTTCTGCTGGTTGCCACCGCTGAGCTGCCCGCCCCCAAAGAGTTGAAGTTCGATTCTTCCGCCGGTTTTCTCTTTCAGCAATGACTGCCATTTGAGACCCATATGGTGCCATGGGTCACTTGGGGAGGGCGCGGCCTGGTAGCTTAGTCCAAGACTGATTTTCTTGCTGCTTTCCGCTGCAACCACAGGCATTGCAACAACTAAAGTGAGAACGACCACTCCAGCCAAACCTAAACGACTTGCAATTTTCATCATTGTCCTCCTTTCTCATGATCAGGGGATCATCCTATCGTAGGAATCTCCTCCTGCTTGGGACGGCTTCGAGAGACGACCTCAGTCTCTCGATCTCGAACGAATACGAGTTCCTCGAGGTGGTAGCGCTCGAGTTCCTGTTCAACATAGATCAGTTCTGCACAAATAACCATACCAGAACGGATAGCAGTTGGATTTCCGGCAGATAGAATCGGCCATTCGTGGACGCTGAGCCCTATCCCATGGCCGACATGTGGCGCGCTGAAATTCAAGCTAGCACGTCGAAAGTCGGAGACGACTGCCTCGAAAAGATCACCTGCCGTTTTTCCAGGGCGGATTCGAGCAATATGGTCATTTAGAATTTGCCGAAGCGTCCGGTAGACCTGCCTTTGCCGAGGGGAGGGTTCACCGACACAGGCGGATTTGGCCAGATCGGAGGCCCAGCCTGCGAAAAAACCTCCCATATCAAATCGAACGAGTTCTCCGTTCGCAAGAGGAGTATCCGATGGGAGTGCGTGCGCAGCAACACCCCGAACGCCGCCTCCAAGTATCAGGAAAGCAATCGTATCAGCCCCTTCACCCAGCAGTGCCTGGCGAAGTTGAAATCCGAGCTTCGTCTCGGTCCAGCCAGTTTGGAAGGCATCGAGCGCTTTCCACTCTGCACGGTCAGTGGCCTGAGCAGCGTGGCACAGAGCTTGAGCTTCCTCCTCGCTCTTGATGGCACGGAGTTCTAAAAACAAACCCGAGCAGTCCTCGAATTCAGCCTCCGGCACTCTTCGAATGAGTTCACGAAAGAAATGGGCAGATACCCCATCCAAATCGACACCGAGCCTCGTCGCCGAAAGCCGGCGCTTTTTAAGAGCATCAGCGAGTACTGATACAGCGGCTTCTGTGGCACCTTGATATAGCTTCAGGTCCGAAATCGTGGACCGTTCCCGGAGAAACACCTCTTCAATGGCCGCAGCGATCAATACTGGGAAGCTGTCTCTTGGCCATAGAACCATGGCAGGTCTCTCAGGAATGATTTTTCTGATTGGGTTATAGGCTCCGGAGAGGTACAGAACGTTCTCGGGTGATCCCGCTATGAGCGCATCGAATTGGCTTCTTTCCAACGCCTCTGCCATTCGGTCGTGCCGAAACTTCATTCCAATGGAAACTGATATCTGGCCATCAACCATGTTCAAACCTTCTTAAAAAGGGTTCATTGACATTTCCATCTTTGTGTGAAAGCGAATAAAGAGTGTTCAAGCCGACGGATTTGCCAGTTATCTGATGTCATATGGACGATGATTTGTAGGCTACCTCTGGGGGAGTTTAAAAATTACTCCGATGGCCGAGTATTATTAAGCGAAATGGAGATACCACGAAATGACATTATGTGTCAAGAAAAGATACCCTCAGAGAAAAAAGCTCCCCTGTAGGAAACTGAATTCTTTTGCAGAATAGAATAGGGACATTCATAAAATTATGAATTTCTGCGAGGAAGCTAAGGTGTCATCCACAAAAGAGTTTGACATGTCAAGTTTGATGGGACTGCTCTTCTATTTTCTCGACACCGGCATGGGGCCGGGGCCTCTGAATGAAGGATGGGGAGGATAAGAAATTACAGGCCGAAGTGACCACCCTTGAAAACAATCTCTTCGAAAACAAGAGACGGAAAAT
>CAYMJV010000117.1:0-5675 GCA_964390545.1 uncultured Syntrophaceae bacterium | reverse complement strand
GTCGACCAGGACCTCTATGTCCCTGAATTAAACTTTGTCTTCGGAGAAGCTGGCCCAAGAGCAGCTGTCATCTCTCTCACCCGCCTGAGACAGGAGTTCTATCGTCTCCCTCAAGACCAGAACCTTTATTATAAAAGGACACTGACCGAAGCAGTCCATGAGTTAGGTCATACCTATGGATTGGGACACTGCAGAAATTCCCAATGTGTGATGTTCTTTTCTAATTCGTTGATGGATACGGATAGGAAAGGTCCAGAATTCTGCTCGGAATGTAACAGGAAGATCTCAGGGAGAAAATAGGCATGGTGAAAAGGGGTCACGACGAGGCGGTGTTAAGAGAGGAACCGCAGGAGATGGAATACAAATTAAGACACGAAACGAAGAGACGAATATCGGCAGGCAAATATTATCCCCTGGGCGCTACCTTCAATGGGGATGGAGTCAATTTTGCTATCTACTCACAACATGCCAGTAAGGTGTTCCTTCTTCTGTTTGACAGAATCGATGGTGGACCTTCCGATATCATCCAGCTTGAGCAACGCACCAAGTATATCTGGCACACCTTTGTGCACGGGTTAAAGGCGGGGCAACTTTATGCTTATAAAATCAGGGGCGAATTTAACCCTGGATACGGGATGCGGTTCAATGAGAATAAACTTTTGATCGACCCCTATGCAAAAGCACTGACCGGCAAATTCAAAAACATGGACAACCTTCTCCTGGCTTACGATCCAAACGCCTTGGCGAAAGACCTTTCCATTGACAAGCGTGATAATACGCTGATGGTTCCTAAATCCATCGTCATCGATGACCATTTCGACTGGCAGGGCGATGAGCCCCCCGAAATTTCACTTCAGAGTTTGATTATCTATGAGGTCCATCTCAAAGGTCTCACGGCCCACCCTTCCTCAGGGGTTAAGAATCCCGGAACTTACTTGGGCTTTATCGAAAAGATATTCCACCTCAAGGAATTAGGAATCAATGCAGTCGAGCTCCTTCCACTCCAGGAATTCTATATCGATGATTTTCTTCTGAAGAAAGGACTGACCAACTACTGGGGATATAATACGATCGGGTTCTTCGCCCCTGAATCATCCTATAGCGCAAGGACGTTTCCTGGCTGTCAAGTGAATGAATTCAAAACCCTGGTGCGTGAGCTTCATAAAGAAGGCATTGAGGTCATCTTGGATGTCGTTTATAACCATTCCGGCGAGGGGAATGAGCTTGGACCCACCTTATCCTTTAGGGGCATTGATAATGCAACCTACTACTGTTTGACCGGACCCCCTGCAGAACCTTATCGCTATTACATGAATTATACAGGTTGCGGCAACAGTCTCAACCTCGCCAATACCCATGTCATTAGATTTGTCCTGGACTCCCTTCGTTATTGGGTCGAAGGTATGCATGTTGATGGCTTCCGGTTCGACCTCGCATCGGTTTTAGGCCGGGAAGATGGATTCTTCCAAAAATCAGCGTCCTTCTTCGATGCGATCTCACAGGACCCCGTTCTAAACCGAGTCAAGCTGATTGCTGAACCATGGGACATTGGAACCTATCAGGTGGGAAATTTTCCCGTGGACTGGTCGGAATGGAACGGCAGGTTCAGGGATACCGCCAGAAGATTTGGCAAAGGGGACGGAGGACAGGTTAGGGACCTCGGCTGGAGATTGACGGGTTCTTTCGATCTATACGGGGATGATGGAAGGTCTGCCTATAACAGTATCAACTTCATCACCTGCCATGACGGCTTCACACTCAACGACCTCGTTTCATACAATTCCAAGCATAACGAGGCCAATCTTGAAAATAATCTCGATGGGTCGAATGAGAATGATTCATGGAATTGCGACGTCGAAGGAGAAACAGAGAATCCCCATATCCTTCAACTCCGGAAGCAGTTAATAAAAAATTACGTGTGTTATCTCCTCTTTTCTTCGGGGACACCCATGATCCTTGGCGGCGATGAATTCATGAGAACCCAGAGGGGGAATAACAACGCCTATTGTCAGGACAACGAGATCAGCTGGTTTCACTGGGATGATGAGAAGAGAAATTCGGAGATCTTCAACTTCTTTAAGAAGGCGATCGCTTTTGAGAAAAGGTTTTCGGTTCTCCAGAGGAAGAAATTCCTTCTCGGCAAGGATCTGGATGCGGATCATATCCCTGACATTACGTGGTTTGGGAAAGACCTCGGCAAACCAAACTGGGATGATCCAGAATTGCGTACCTTATGTTGCCGATTGGACGGAGGTGAAGAAAAATCCGAACTTGGCCATTATCATCTCTACTTTATTCTCAATGCGGACTTCAACCTGCAGTTCGTCAGCCTTCCTGAACTTCCTGACAGCAAGAAATGGTATCGAGCGATCGATACAAGTCTCAAGGCTGGAGACGATTTTCTTGACACAGGCAGGGAGGCCCTCATCGAACCTGCGGATCATTACCTCGCCAACCCAAGAAGCACCATTGTCCTTATTGGAAAATGAGAAATAGTGTGTCTTTTCAACCTAATTGAAAAGCAGGCATTAAGAAGGTGATCGACATGAAAAAACTTGTTGAATTAAACCATATTCTTGAAGACGGAATGACGCCTTACCCGGGCCTGCCCTCTCCCAAGATTGGAGCCTTTCTCGACCACGAGGCTTCTCGGTCCCGTTATAACGATCAGGCAGAATTCTACCTTGGAAAGGTGGACATGGTTTGTAACCTTGGAACCTATTTAGATAGCCCATTTCATCGATATCCTGACGGATTAGACCTGAGTCAGATTCCACTCGAAAGGATTGCAGGATTACCCGGAATCGTTTTGGATGGAGTTGTTTCATCAAACCGCTCCATCACCCTACATGCTGATTACTCAGAATTAGACGAAAAGGCAGTGCTTATTCGAACCGGATGGGACAAAAGATGGGGCACGGAGGGCTACTGGGAATTAGGGCCTTTTCTTTCTGAAAAGTCCATTGATCTCTTAATCCGTTCAAGAGTCAAGCTCGTCGGCGTCGATTTCTGGAATGTGGATGACACCATGGATCCCGCTAGACCTGCCCATACGCGGCTTCTTGCCTCGGATATTCTCATCGTTGAGCACTTATGCGATCTGTCCGTTCTTCCCCGGACAGATTTCAAATTCTACGCAGTGCCCCTTCGGATCGTGCGCGGAGCCTCATTCCCGGTACGAGCCTTCGCTGAGATTGAAGAACAGAATTAGGAACCGCAGAAGACTATTAAAGTCATAAGTTCAAAACCAATCAAAAATGGGATGTCTCTATTTTTCCCTTCACATACTTATTCACTCTTACTGCTTTCTTAATTCATGCCGTTCCACCCACCACTTCATCCAGGATTTATAGTCTTGACCGAGATTTTCCCCTGTGGTTCCAACCAACGACTTCGCTGCTATCGCTCTTATCCCCAGATCATCATCTTCGAGAAGATCTATTAATGATTTCACCGCTCTTTGATCTTTAATCTCCCCTAAAGCTTCTGCCGCAGTCCATTTTACTTCAGAGACTTCGTCCTTCAATAGATGGATAATTGGACCGACTGCCATTGGATCTTTTATTATTCCCAAAACAGAGGCAGCTCTCCATCGGAAGTACGAATTCTTGTGGTTCAGTGTATTTATTAGGGGATCTACCGCTATTGGACCCATTCCCGCTAAAACTTCTGCAGCTTCTAATCTGACCGTGGAATCCTTGTCATCCCACAGTGCTATCAGAGGTTCAATAGATCTGGGATCTTTGAATCTTCCCACAGCATACGAGGCACTCTTTCTTACCTCGGGGGAGGCATCCTTCAGGGAAGCAATGAGAGGCTCGACAGCCCTAGAGTCCTTGATAACCCTCAGCGGCAACGCAGCACCGATTCGAACTTCTGGACTCCTATCCTGCAAGGCGATAATAAGCGGTTCCACGGACGGAGTCCCTATCTCAACCAAACTCCTTTGGGCAATATACCTGGTTAGTGAATCTTTATTCTTAAGAACGGGAATAAGCTTTTCGGCTGCCTTCCGATCTCTGATTCCCCCTAATGCTTTAACAGCAGTCATCCGGAAAAGCCTATTATCGCTATTTAGAAGCTTCGAGAGAGGATCAATAGCACTCGGATCTTTTATCCGCAGCAGAGCCTCCGCTGCACTTCCAAACAGGGCACTCTCCTCCAATGCCACGATGAGGGGTACGACAGCAACAGGATCCTGTATTTCACCCAAGGCCTGTGCCGCATTTTTTCTCACCTCAAGATCTTCATCTCTTAGGGCCTCCATTAAAGGGCCAACGGCCCTACGATCCCCAATCTTGCCCAGGGCTTGTGCTGCGCCTCTTCGGACTCTGTAATGATCTTCCTTCATGGATGCAATCAGGGGTTCCACGGATGGAGTCCCAATTTGAATCAAAGCCTTTACAGATAAAGCCTGTACAGATTGACCCGGAACAAAGAAATCCTCATCCCCCATCGTTTTGATCAGGGATTGGACGGAGCTTGGATCCTTGATTTCTGCCAGTGCCCAAGCGGCCTTTCTTCGAACAAATGCAGTTTTGTCGTCCAATGCTATCATGAGGACCTGTGTGGCTCTGGGGCTTTTGATCTTCCCCAGGGCCTCTGCCGCAATTCCCCTGACTTGCCAATCTTCATCCTCCAAGGCTTTGATTAACGGTTCTAATGCAAGGGAGTCCTGAATTTCTCCCAAAGCTTGTGCTGCGTTTATTCGGACCATCCTATGATTGTCCCTCAGAGCGAAAAGCAATGGTTTAACGGCTCGTTCGTCTTTAAGCTTACCTAATGTTCTTGCTGCACCCGATCTCACCCCAGAATTTTCATGTTGTAGAGCCTTGATGAGTGGATTTGCGGCTAAGGAGCCTTTTTCAACTAAAGCTTTTTCTGCGAGATTTTGAATCCTCCAATCTTCATCTCCCAGTAAAGTAATGAGTTGGTCAATGGATTCGGAGCCCTGGATTTTCCTTATTGGCGCATCCATCTCTTTCTTTCCAGGAGGCAAAGGAGACATGGGGACCGTGGGGGCCGCGGGGATTCCTTTACCAATACCAACCTTTTCTTGATGAAAATAGGGAGTAAAATCAAAGGGCCTTGAAACCTCTTGATACGTTGCAGGCCGGACAGATCTTCTTTTGATGAAATCCTCCTCCCTTTCAATCATCTCTTGGAATAGGTTCGTTTCATAGTAATCCGGCTCAGAATATCTGGTGTTTTCTATTTCTTTCTCCCTTAGACCGAGAACCGTCGAAACCTTCTCCAATTCAATCCTCGATATCTTTTTCTCCAAAATGAGAAATTTATAACCCGGCTTATATACAATTGGCCTGTTTTCCATAATGCCATAAAATTCAGGAATTCCCATAGGTATGGCCTTCGGCAAAAGGGAAAACTTTCCTTTCTTGTCCGAAATTGTCTCATTGAAGGTGAAGAGCGTGCTGTGCGGGCCTTCGACTGTGGGATAATATTTATCCCATGATCTGACGATCACTGCCCCTTCAATGGGACGTTTGGTTGCCTTGTCGACAATGACACCACCCCACGAAAAGGCTATTCCGGGAGAAACGAATAAAAATAAGACCCCAGTGGAGCCCAACATAAGAATCCTGATAAACGAAAACGCCTTACCTTCATGAGAAAAAATCTTTTTCATCAAATCTATCTGGTTCCTCCCCTTCACC
>CAYMJV010000116.1:4154-5702 GCA_964390545.1 uncultured Syntrophaceae bacterium | reverse complement strand
GGCATTGATAAAACAGAGGCCTCCATTCTGACCATTGGTAGATGGTTTAAGATAGTGAAGGGTTTTGTAGGCCTCGTTCTTTTCAAGAGAGAGAAGGATATCGGCGTTTCCCTTTTTCACCAGTGGACTATCGAAGTCGCCGATTTTCAAGTGCGTGATGACCGAGCCACCCCGCTGGCTCATTCCATGATCCTCTGAGCCGATAATGGGGTATCCCTCCTTCAGCGCGACTTCGGAGAAGACCCTGGTCAGCAAGAGCACGCCCTGACCACCCACACCCGAGATGATCATCTGGATGTGAATCTTTTCAATTGAAGATTGGCTAGGGGATGACTGATCACGATTCATGGGCAACTCGTTAAGTTATGGTTTTCCCTTGCCGGCTTGCACGGGAAAGATCGCCTCCTGGCCGCAGGCGATGGTGCAGAGGCCGCAGTCCACACAGGTTAATCGGTCGATCTTAAGACGTCCATCTTCTCCTCTTGTCATCGAGGGACACTCGAACCGTTTGAAACAGTACCCGCAGGCAATGCAGGCACCCAGGGCTGGCATTTCGATGGCTGATGTCGGGCATTCTTTGACACAGACGCGACACCCTGTGCACTTTTCATAATTGATAACGTAGCCACTTTCTGTCTTGGTGATGGCCCCCTCTGGACACTGGATCATACAGGTGTCGCAATCATAACAGGCTCCACAGTGAAGGCATCTCTTAGCCTCTGCGAGGATTGCCTCCTGATCCGGCAACTGATGAACCTCTTCAAAATGACTCTTCCTCGATTGGATGGGAAGACCGGGTTCCTCTATCCTCGGTTTCGGCTCCACCATTTCGATATTCACGGAGACCAATTCTGTGGAGACCCCCTCCGGTTCCCTATTGGTCCTGAGATCTACTCCATTCAGATAGCGATGGATGGAGAGAGCTGCCTTTCTTCCTGCTGCAAGCCCCTCGATAAAATTCTTAGGGCCGGTGACCGCATCTCCTCCTGCAAAAAGGCCTTCAATCGGCGTGGCTAAGGTCACAGGATCAATCAGGATGGTCTTCCAGGCCGTCTGAGGGACAGAATCGTTAAATGGTTTGAGGTCTGGTATATAGGTAGGTGAAGTAATGATCAAATCGGCCTTTAACTTTTTTTCGGAACCCTCTACGGAGAGCACTCTTCTCCTTCCAAGGCTCGTGGGAGCACTGAGAACGGCCTTCTTAAGAGAAATCCCTGTTGCTTTGCGACCGGAGGTGAGAATCTTCGTGGGAACAGAATAGTACTCAAAGGTTACACCTTCTCTTTCCGCCTCTCTGATTTCTGATGTCTCGGCGGGCATCTCTTTTTGAGAACGGCTGAATAGGACTGCCACTTCTTTTGCCCCGAGTCTCAGGGCTGTTCGCGCTACATCCAGGGCCCGATCATTTCCTCCTACGACAACGAGCCTGGAAGGAGCAGGGACTTTCCGATTCATCGCGACTTTCTTCAAGAAGGTCAAGGAATCCATAACCCCCTTAGCTTCATGACCTGGAAGATTCGGAGGATTGGCCTTATGAGCTCCGATGGC
>CAYMJV010000116.1:1948-4054 GCA_964390545.1 uncultured Syntrophaceae bacterium | reverse complement strand
CCTTAGCTTCATGACCTGGAAGATTCGGAGGATTGGCCTTATGAGCTCCGATGGCGAGAAAGATGGCCTTGAAACCCTTCTTTCTCAGGTCATTGAGAGAAATGTTGTCACCAATCCGTTTATTCAACTCGAACTTGGCTCCAAGTTTTTCAACGATGCCGATCTCTCGATTCAGAACCTCCTCTGGCAGTCGGAAACGGCCCGTCCCTACAGCCATGGTCCCACCAACAACGGGAAGGGCTTCAAAGAGGGTTACCGGATAACCGTATCGTCTCAACTCATAGGCTGCCATCAGACCTGTGGGGCCAGAGCCTACAATAGCCACCTTTTCCTTTTTTTCAGGACCTGGCGCGAGGTCCATGGAAGGAGCCTTTTCTGTGTCGGCGAGAAAACGTTTCAACAGGTCGATGGCGATGGGCTGGTCCACATCTCCTCTACGACATATCTTTTCGCAGGGTCGGGCACAGAGCCTGCCTGTCATCCCAGGGAATGGGTTCTTTTGACGAACAAGGGCCAGAGCCTCATCAAATTTCCCCTTCGAAATGAGAGCAATGTAGCCTCGAGCATCCACCTGAATAGGACAGGAGGCCGTACAGGGAGCAATCTTATCTTTGTACACTGGCAAAAGAGATAGAGGGATGGCCCCACTTTTCATCTGAGGGAGGTCCTTCTCGGCTGGGGGGATGTGACGGGCATCGATCTTGATCGGATTGACCTTTAACTGCTCTTTCTGATTGGTGATGCAAGGATAGCGAGCAATGATGACGGCCATTCCCCCTTCGTCCTTCCGCGTATGTTGATAAGCCTTTCGGACCTCCCGAATCATGGCTTTGATGTCATAAGGATTGATCACCTTTAGATATTTCACGCCACATCCCTGGATCAGTTTTTCCAGGGAGAGGGCCTGGCCAGGATGTCCATCCGCCGTGATTCCGGATTCGGGAGTCGGCTGCATCCCCGTCATAGCCGTTATGGAATTGTCGAGGATGATGAGAACGAATCGCGATCCGTTATAGACGGCATTTAGAAGTCCCGGCGCCCCCGAGTGGAAAAAGGTTGAGTCTCCAATGGTGGCGATGATGGGAACCTCTTTGCCATCCTGGTGATAAGCCTGATAGAGACCGCTGGAAAAGGTGATGGCCGCTCCCATGTCATGGCACGTATCCACGGAATCCATGTTCATTCCCAGTGTGTAGCATCCAATATCGCTTGGGAAGATCCCGTTCGGAAAAGCCCTCTTAAGGGCAAAGAAGGATGACCGGTGAGGGCAACCTGAGCATAAGGTGGGTCGCCGAATGGGCAAACCAAGGGAGGTCACCATCTTTTCTAAGGGAAGGGTAGAGGAGGGTTCCCTAACAGGAATGGAGTACTTCCTGCAAAGGTCGAAAAGAATCTGTGTGATCACTTCAGGAAGCATCTCTCCTTCATTCGGCACGGGTCCGTCCAACCGTCCGATGATTTTTGACTTGTCCCGGATTTGAAGTTCAATGACCGGTTCGGTTTCTTCAAGGATCAGGACATGGTCACATTTCTGGACGAAGCCTTCCACGATTTCGGTGGGAAGGGGGTAGGGCGTCCCAATCTTGAAGATAGGAATGCCTTCCTGCAAGCCAAGTTCCGGAAGGATATCTCGAACGATGGCGTAGCCGATTCCTCCAGCGATGACTCCCAAGACAGCCTTCTCCTGATCGTTTTCGACAAAATTGAGAGAGGTCATGGCATTGAACTCTCTCGTAATTTCTTTGAGTTTCATGTTGAGCTGTTTATGGAGGATGAATCGGAACCTCGGTGTGGCACTCCACCGCTGAGGGTTTCGTTGGAAATTGGCCTTTCGATCCATTTTGGGTATGGGATTGAAGAGAATGCTCTGTTGAGCATGAGAGACTCTCATGACAGGGCGGAAGAGGATGGGGATCTGATATTTTTCTGACAGTTCAAAAGCAATGGGAAGCATCTTCTGAGCATCCCTCGGGCTGGCTGGATCAAGGACGGGAATCTTGGCGAACATGGCCATGAACCGCGTATCCTGTTCCGTCTGTGAAGAATGAGGCCCGGGATCGTCGCAACTGATGATCACGAAACCTCCGATCGTTCCGATATAGGCAG
>CAYMJV010000116.1:0-1848 GCA_964390545.1 uncultured Syntrophaceae bacterium | reverse complement strand
CCGGGATCGTCGCAACTGATGATCACGAAACCTCCGATCGTTCCGATATAGGCAGCGCTCATGAGCGGGTCGGTCGCCACATTGAGCCCCACCTGCTTCATGGAGACGGCTGCTCGCTTCCCAGTATAGGAAGCGACCAGGGCATTTTCAAAGGCCACCTTTTCATTCGTGGACCACTCGATATAAATATCAAGATTGTTCTCTTTCTTGAATCGGGCGACAGCCGGTAAAATCTCTGAACTCGGAGTCCCCGGATAGGAGGCAATGAATTGGCATCCACTCTCGACGAGCCCCCTGGCAATCGCTTCGTTTCCCAAAACAATCCTTGTTTTCTCCTCTGACATCGTTATTCACGCTCCAATAGGATCTTTGCCAGTTTCTCCCACTTCCCCCGGAGGATTTCCCGAATAGATGAATTGTCTAAAAGGTCTCCTTTTGGAGAAGGATTGGGAGCCCATTTCACGAGATGATTGAATAGGTTCAAGGTCTGTTTCGAATACCACTCCTTCGCTTTGGAACCTGAAAGAAGGTTTGAGATTTCTTCTGGATGATCAGGCGTTAGGAGGATGAGCCAGCCTCGGCGGTAGGGATCTCTCCAGACGAGAGAGGGGTTCTCCACGACTTCATGGTTGATGGCAGAGACAATCCCAGATAGAGGTGAAAGAATCTTTGCTTTCTTTCCAGAGGCAGAAATCTCTGCAAGAGCTTCTTTCTCCCGTATCGGGCTACCGACAGGAGGAAGATGGAGGCCATCTGCCCTCAGGGTGAGAAGGGATGCCATCTCGTCAAGCCCCAATCTGATCCACTGATCTGATGCTTTTGCCCAGACATGCCCTTCACCATAAAAGAGCTCGGGGCAGAAGGTGAACCCGTTCATTGGAAGAGGATCTTTTTCCTTGGCGGGCTTGAGAGCAAAGATGGGATGGGTTCCGAATCGGTCCTCCATCATCTGATCGACCTCACACCGCCAGCATTCAAAGCCGTTTGAGCAGACCATGAAGTCGATCACGCCCATGCGCATATAACGGCAATGACGGAGAGTTCCCGTGTCGGAGGTTCTGATTTTCCTGATGCGGTCCATTTCCATTTTGATGGCCCCTGTAGGGCAGATATACTCGCAAGCTCCGCAGGCCATACACCTTTCCGAATCGACCTCGAAAGGGGTTCCAATCTTTTTCTGGGTTCCCCTCATGGAGAAGCCAATCGCATTGGCTCCCACCAGCTCATGGCAGGTACGGACGCAGAGACCACACAAGATACAATCGTTTTCCGATACTTTTGTGCTGAAGGGACTGGTCTTGACTCCAAGCTCTTCAGCAAATTTCTTAAGGAAAGGGGCATTGGGACAACGGGCCAAAAGGAGCTCCACCAATACGCGCCGTGCCTGCAGGACCCTTTTCGAATGAGTTTCCACATGGATTCCATCCTGGGCAGGGTAGTTACAGGCCGTCACCATGCGGGATTTTCCATTTTTTGAAATCTCTACCGTGCAGAGCCTGCAGGATCCATGGGGTGAAAGGTCCGGATGGTAACAGAGCGTCGGAATGGGAATGGACATCTTCCGTGCAATTTGCAAAAGAGACGTATTCCCTTTGGCCTTCACTTTCTTGCCGTTAATGGTCAGGGTAACCATAAAAAATTCCTTCAAATCCCCCTATGCCCCCCTTTTCTAAAGGGGGGTAAGGGGGGATTATTCTATAACTACTGCATCAAACTTGCAGGCCTCATAGCAAGCCCGGCACTTCACACACTTGTGTTGATCCAACTGATGGGGTTTTTTCTTTTCTCCCGTAATCGCATCAACGGGACAGACTCTGACACAGGCTCCACAGCCGGTGCACTTTTCAG
>CAYMJV010000115.1:0-5708 GCA_964390545.1 uncultured Syntrophaceae bacterium | reverse complement strand
GATATAAGAAGAGATTTCTCCGGCCCCCTCTCCCCAGAAAAGGACCTTTCTCGGAAGGACTGGTGGGTCGTTTGAACCGGTCAGGGCCAGTTGGGAAAAAATTTCATCGAGTGAGCTCTCTACGGGTAAATCCATCGTCCCCCTCTCGCAGAGCGCTGAGTGCATAGCGAAAGCTTAAGTTTGCTTAGTTTCTTGGGTTTGTTGGGTTTCTAGAGTTAACCCAAAAAACTCAATAAACTCAACGAACTAAGTAAGCCTTCATTTTACGCTATGCTCTCTGCTCCATGCGCTGGTATTCAGTTAACACTTCCTAAACACCCCGATGACCTTCCCAAGAATCTGAACTTCTCCTGCTCCGTCTTCAATCTGAATCGTCTCCCAGCGTTCGTTGTCCGGCTTCAACTCGATCTTTCTTCCCTTTTTAAAAAATCGTTTCACGGTCGCTTCCTCCCCTACTAAGGTCACCACCACATCCCCATTCTCTGCTGCAGATTGGGAGCGGACGACCACATAATCATCGGGGAGGATATAGGGTGACATACTGTCACCTCTCACCTTCAGAAGAAAGACCTCTCTCCCTTTCACCCATTCCGAGGGAAGCGGAATCGTACCCTCCAGATGCTCTACAGCCAGGGTGGGTTTCCCTGCGGCAACCCTGCCTACGATAGGAATCTCCCGGATCGGCAGTTTTCCCTCTTTTCTTAGGCTTCCATATGGTTCATGTCTCAGGGGTGAACCGTATGGTTCACCTTCCTGGAAGACGAGAACCTCAAGGCCTCTCGACATGGAGCCTCGCCGTCTCAAATAGCCTTTTCTCTCCAGCGCCTTGAGGTGGTCGAAAGCCGCCCGGGGGTAGATCCGGAAACGTTCACCAATCTCTCTGACTGAAGGGGGAAAACCTCTCTCTTTAATAAACCCCTTGATAAAGTCGAAGATCTCTTTCTGCCGGGGCGTCAGTTCCATGATCCTCCCTTTCAATTCAAAGCGTCCATGTTTAAGTCTTTGCTCCGAACTCCGAACTAAATTACTCCGAACTATGTCTTGCATAGTACTATACATTTGTTTAGTTGTCAAGAGGAATCTTTGAGTTAAAGTTCGAACGACAAAGCTCAAATTTCAAATAGAAAAAAGAATAAATTTATCAATACTGCATTGTATTTATTGCAACATTTGGGTTAAAATGTGTTACAAAATAACTCCAAACTCCTCAATTCCCTTTTAGCAAAAGGGTTTGCCGAAAGTGTAAAATTCAAATGTGGGAGCATGTGAAGGAGGACATCCGAACCATTAGGGAGAGAGACCCTGCGGCGAAAAACGCCTTGGAGATTCTCCTCTGCTACCCGGGTCTTCATGCTGTTTGGTTCCACCGCATTGCCCATTTCCTCTACCAGCAAAAATGGTACACAACGGCCCGCCTGATCTCACACTTTAATCGCTGGTTTACGGGAATCGAGATTCATCCAGGGGCAAAGTTTGGAAGGCGGCTCTTCATCGATCACGGAATGGGTGTGGTGATAGGAGAGACGACGGAGATCGGTGACGATTGCCTCATTTACAAAGGCGTTGTGATGGGCGGTACGACTCTTGAAAAAAAGAAACGCCATCCCACTCTTGGAAACCGTGTCATTGTTGGATCCAACTCGACGATCTTGGGAGCCATTAGCATTGGGGATGGCGCGAGGATCGGCTCTGGTTCCGTAGTGGTCAAACCGGTTCCACCCGGTGCGACGGTAGTGGGCGTTCCGGGTCGAATTGTGGAATCGTTGACTCCAGAAAAGGAGGAACTCGATTTTGAGCATGGAAACCTCCCGGACCCGTTATCAGACATCATGAAAATGCTTCTCCAACTCCACAATAAATTGGAAGAGAGGGTCAAAAGACTGGAGAACCAGGATGAAAAAAACCGTTCCCGCTGAGGAGTGAGTTATGGCAAAATACCCGAAATTTTTAATGGAACATTTTCAAAATCCGCGAAATGTAGGAGAGATCCCAGATCCGGACGGGGTGGGAACCGTAGGCAATGCTTCTTGCGGCGACATCATGCAGATGTACATCAAGGTCAATGGCAATAGGATCTCTGAGGCAGCCTTCAAGACCTTCGGTTGTGGGGCAGCCATTGCCACCAGTTCCATCCTGACCGAGCGGATCAAGGGGGCAACTCTGGACGAGGCCTTAAAGATATCTGAGGAGACCGCTAAGGAAGTTCTCTCCCAGTTACCAAAAGAAAAAGTCCCTTGCTTTACTCTGGCCACCGATGCGCTGAAACTGGCGATTGAGGAGTGCCGCTGCAAACAGGCGGGGATTCATGAGAAGGGCGGTTTTGACTTGAAGGAGATCGAGAAGGCTTAGAAAGGACGGGGGCATGACCAAAGAAGAGAAAGTCGTCCTGCTCACAAACCCCAATCGGGTATTGGAACAACTCATCAAGAATTTTATCAAAGATAGCGAACAAAACCGGCGGACCCAACTCGATCAGGGCGTCTACTGGGAAGAACCTCTGGTGGGATTTGCCTCGGGATTCGACCCCCTCTTCTTCGAATATAAAACCATCATCGGCTCCTTCCATCTCACGCCGCGAGAAATCATCGCAGCTGTTTTGAAAGAGAAAGGAAGAGGCCTCCTCCTTACCGAGATTGAACAGATCAGTGTTATCTCGTGGATCTTACCTGCTTCTGAAGATACACGTAGAAGCAATCGCAGGGAGGATCGATTTCCATCCAGACTCTGGGCCTACACCCGAAATTTTGGAGAAACCTGCAATGAGGCCTTGAGGCGGCATGTCGTAGTTTTTCTGGAGGATCTGGGATATGTTGCTGTGGCACCTGTTCTCTTACCGACCTTTCAGTACGTTCGCGATGAAAAAGTGGGCTGGGCTTCACCCTGGTCAGAACGCCACATCGCCTACGCCTGCGGTCTTGGAACCTTCAGTCTCAATGACGGCTTCATCACACCTAAGGGAATGTCTATAAGAATCGGAAGTGTCGTCACCCTTTTGAAGTTGGCACCGAGTGAAAGGAAATATCGCCACCACAAAGAGAATTGTCTTGTCTTTCGGGAAGAAGAATGTGGAAAGTGCATTCGAAGATGCCCTGCCGGAGCCATCACGGATAAGGGCCACGACAAGGATAAGTGCCGAGAGTACATCAATTCGGAACCTCTGAAAGCCAAGCGCCTCGAATATGGTTTACAAAATCCCCCCCCTGCCTGCGGCCTCTGCCAGACCGCCGTCCCCTGTGAATTTGAAATCCCGAGAGCCGATCTCATCGCCTAAGTCATCTTGAAACTCCATTTAAATTCTAAGAAAATAATACATGGGAAGTTGAGGCTCTTGACAAGGTGAATTCAATCTGTTAATATCTTTTTCAGCATATTCTGATTAATCTGAACAAATTGAATAATCTCAAGGGGTGATTGGATGGCTAAGAAGAGAACATCTTGTATCGAACCATCGGCTGGAAGGGTAAGTTGTTGTAAGGTTGAATCATTGATAACCGTGGATGAGCGCGGACAGATGGTGCTCCCTAAAGAGGTAAGAGAGAAGGCCAATATTCGTCCGGGAGATAAGTTGGCTCTCGTTAGTTGGGAAAAGAATGGAAAGATCTGCTGCATTAATTTGATCAAGGCTGACGATTTCTCCGGAATGGTGCGAGGGGTACTCGGTCCGATGATGAAGGAGATGGTTGAGATACCTCCCGCTTCCTAAAGTCAAAGGCAACAGTTACAAAAGTCGAAGGAGGATAAAAATGGACCAGAAAGATACTAAAGAGATTGTAAAAAAGGGGTACGCCAAAATTGCAGTGCAGGGAGGATCCTGTTGTGGACCGGCGAGTTCCTGCTGTGGAAGTGCGGACCTGGCAAAGGACATCAGCAGCAAGATCGGATATTCGGAGGAAGAAATCAAGGGGGTTCCCGAAGGTTCGAATCTTGGTCTCGGCTGTGGCAATCCCGTGGCGCTTGCTTCCTTGCAGAAAGGAGAGACCGTTCTTGATCTTGGCTCAGGAGCTGGCTTCGACTGTTTCCTCGCTGCCAACAAGGTAGGTGAGGAAGGAAAAGTCATCGGCGTTGATATGACCCCGGAGATGGTCGAAAAAGCGAACGAGAATGCTAAAAAAAGTAATTACGGAAACGTAGAGTTTAGACTCGGGGATATCGAAAAGCTTCCTGTTGGCGATGGTTCCATCGATGTAGTCATGTCCAACTGCGTTATCAACCTGTCACCTGACAAAGGAAGGACCTTTCAGGAAGCTTTTCGGGTTTTGAAACCCGGAGGAAGACTAACAATCTCGGACATCGTTTTACTTCAAGAGCTCCCGGATTTCATAAAGAAGAGCATCGAAGCTTACATCGGTTGCGTATCTGGTGCAATTATGAAAGACGAATACCTCCGGAAAATAAAGTCAGCGGGTTTCCAGGATGTTCGAGTGATCGATGAGACCCTTTTCCCTGTCGAATTAATAACTAATGATCCAACGGTAAAGAGGATTATAGACAATTTGGGAATGGAGCTCGATGAAGCGAGAGGGGTTGCAAGTTCGGTCGTTAGCGTTAAGGTTTCTGCGGTTAAACCTTGAACGTAAGCTCATCTATAAATCGAGGCCAACCAGCAATAAAACGATTTTTGTTATAAACTGAGTGAATTGATTTTCGGAGATTGAAAGAGAAAAGATCACTTAGAATAAAGCCTACAGCTGCTTTACCTACGGATGAACCCACGATCAAGGAGTTGCTTTCTTCTTGCAGATTACCACATGAGGACCTGACCTCAGAGCATCTCCATCATTTTTGGGTCTTAAAGAAACAAAGCCAGATCATTGGTGTGGTTGGGCTCGAAATATTCAGGCCTTTAGCGTTTCTCCGCTCACTTGCCATTGATCCAAAGTATAGAAATCAGGGGTTAGGTTCCCAATTGACGCAACAGGCAGAAAAGTATGGCGATTCACTCGAACTCCAGGCCCTATATCTGCTTACCATGACTGCGGAAGATTTTTTCGCCAAACGAGGATATAAGAAGGTTCCAAGGGAGGCTATTCCGAACCAGATCCAAGGTACGGCAGAATTTCGAAGCTTGTGCCCTGCTACGGCTATCTGTATGGTAAAATTTATTTAAGTCAGCTGCTCTCGCGGAGAATTCGGAATGTTGATCTTGAATAATAACAATGGGAATTGTGATGGAGAGGCAGCTCCGAGATTCGGTCCTGTAAGAAACGATGACGGGAAAAAACGAAATTCAACTGAAAAAAGAAACGTTTGGAAGCATACCATAGAGAAACCCACGAACAATGGCGCATGCCATCTACTGAAGTGATTTTTTTAAGATTTTAACAGCTTACCTCCTGTTGGCCTCCCTCCAACCGACGAATTCCCTTGAAAAATGGAAAAGTTGATAATGTTCTTGACAAACTATGTTTTATGGATTATATGATTAATGAATCATATATTCATGGAGGAATCTATGGAAGAGAAAATTCTTGAATTAAAGGCTGAAATCCTGAAGGCCTTAGCCCAGCCCACCCGACTAAAAATCCTTGAATTACTTCGAAACGGAGAGAGATGTATCTGTGAGATCGTTCCAGCCATCAACGGAGAACAATCGAATATCTCCCGACATATCTCTCTGATGCAGAAGAGCCATCTGGTCACGACCCGGAAGGACGGGGTGAAAGTCATGGTAAAGGTAAGGGACCCAAAAATCTTCGAGATCCTGGACA
>CAYMJV010000114.1:2997-5731 GCA_964390545.1 uncultured Syntrophaceae bacterium | reverse complement strand
CTCTTTGATGTAATTGATCCCTGCCTCCAAGGCTTGCCTTTTCCCTGTTATTTCTAAAACGAGCCTTCCTTCCTCTTTGGGTGTAATCCGGGCTCTTAAAATGTTCACGGTCAGATCGTAATCCTTGACCAACTTGGAGATCACTGGCGTTTCAACAATATGAGGAGGATAACTGAGCACAAGTCTCTTTTTCTGCATGGGACACCCCCTTCGAATATGCAAAGAGCATGGGGCAGAGAGCTTAGGGTTTCTCCTCGCTATGCGCTATGCCCTTTGCGCTATGCTATTTTTTCTTAATGGGTCTTTCTTTTAATGGTTTGAAGACAATCCCTGAATCAACCGACGGAAGGGTTTCAACGGGTTTCGTCAAGAGAAACTTCCCTGCTTCGATCCATTCCTTCAGGGTCTGGGCAATCTCTCTGGCCTTGAAGTAGCTGGACAGACCAGAAGTGGGGACCTCCTTTCCCTTCACTGTAATCTTTCCGCTCTTCAACTGCCTGTAATTGACCTCTCCTAGGCTCCCGGGAATACATTGAGGATAAGCCTCGCTATAATCCACAACCTGGGCCCAGATGTCTTCATCCCGAGCCATGGTGTACCTAAGAATTTCCTCATCTAAAATGGGAATGGGGACCCCGACTCCAACGGTAAGGGTCACCCCGTAGCCGGTGAAGGAAGTTCCTCTGAGCCATTTAGGGCTCATCATCTTCAAATCCCCAGTGACAGCAAGCGTCCCCCCTGTCATTTTAGGGACTCCTCCCTCCGTCCTCGGAACGTTAGGATTATGCTGGGTTCCATTTCCCACCACATATCCGATCCCCCCGCCCAAAAAAATTCGAGTTCCCACTCCAATGGTCTTGTAGAGAGGATCATTCAGGAGAGGGCTCAATTGGCCTGCACTGCAGTAGTTGGCATTGCCCAATTTCGGCTGTAGAACCCCCATGTAAGTGTAGATCACTTTATCCGACAGGTTGACCGCCACATTGTAATTCTGATAGGCGTTTCTCATGTTGAAAAGAACTGCCTCATTCATATCCTTCAAAGAGATGTAGGTTTCTAAACTTTTTCGGGGATAGCAATCGGTTCCGTAAGCAGCGGCGGTGAGTCTAACATCCTTGCCCGATACCAGTTCCTCTAAAACATAGGCTCCACCATAAGCGAATTTCCCAGGAAAGATTATATTTTTGGGATCGTCCTCCGGCATAGCCGTCGCTCCCAGAAAGAAATCTACGGCTGCAAAACCTGCATAGACTGGGACATCATTGAGGTAGATTTTCCCTCCCCCGAGCTTGATCCTGGGCTTCGTGTGGCCCACATTAAAATAGGCTCCGGACGAACACATCGGGCCGAAGGTCCCTGTGGTCACCACATCCACTTCCTGGGCCGTCTTTCTGACACCCTTTTCTGAAGCATAGTCAATAATCTCTTCGGCTGTTAAGACAACCGCCTTCCCCTTCCTAATCTTCTCGTTTATCTCTTCAATGGTCTTCACCATCTTTTACCTCCATTTATTTGCTTATGGCTTATAGCCTATAGCTTATGGTTAATTAATTCTTAATCGCTCAGGGCTTTTGACGATCCGCCATGAGCTATCTGCTATCAGCTTAGTTTTCCCCGTTGCGGGGTGATACATGATCCATAACATATCACCACCCCCTCCTTTGAGAAATCAATAACCAATCTCCAAGCACCAATATCCAAATAATACCCAAATCCCAATATCCAAATACATTTGGGTCATTGGAAATTGAAATTTATTTGGGATTTGGAATTTGGATATTGGAATTTCTACTTTTATTTCAGTTCATTAAATACCCAGGTGCTGAGATATCGCTCTCCAGTATCGGGGAGGATAACGACAACCATTTTGCCCTTATTCTCCTCACGCTTGGCCACTTCAATGGCTGCCCATACGGCTGCCCCGGAGGAGATCCCCGCCAAAATTCCCTCTTCCCTGGCTAGCCGTTTCGCAAAGAGCCCTGCATCCCCATCCGAGACCTTGATCACCTCATCCACCAAATCCATCCGGAGCACCTCAGGAATAAACCCGGCACCGATCCCCTGTATCTTATGAGGACCTGGTCTTTCTCCCGAAAGAACAGAGGAGCTCTCCGGCTCAACCGCAATGGCCTTGAATGTCGGTTTTTTCTCTTTGATCACCTCCGATATCCCTGTAATGGTTCCCCCGGTACCAACGCCTGCGACCAAAATATCAACCTTCCCATCCGTGTCTTCCCAGATTTCGAGAGCCGTTGTCTTCCTATGAATTTCTGGATTGGCTGGATTCTTAAACTGCTGCGGGATGAAGTATCGAGGGTCCTGAGCTGCCATCTCCTCCGCCTTTCGCACCGATCCGGTCATCCCTTCATGGCCAGGTGTTAGAACCACCTCTGCTCCGAACACTTGCAGCAGGTGAATTCGTTCCGCAGACATTGTCTCTGGCATGGTTAAGACTAACGGGTACCCCTTTGCCGCACAGACAAATGCGAGCGCGATGCCCGTATTGCCACTTGTGGGTTCCAGAATAATTGTATCTTTATTGATCAGTCCCGCCTTTTCTGCAGCCTCGATCATTGAAGTACCGATCCGGTCTTTGATGCTCCCGCAGGGATTGAAAGACTCTAGTTTGGCTACAACCTCTGCTTTACAATCTTTGGTAAGATGATTCAGTCTCAAGAGGGGTGTCTTTCCTATCAATTCCGAGATAAAATGAGCAATTCTTGCCATCTTTCAT
>CAYMJV010000114.1:0-2897 GCA_964390545.1 uncultured Syntrophaceae bacterium | reverse complement strand
TGGTACATCGATGGGAAACGAACCTCTTTTTCTTTTTTTCGATGGACCATATCTTCCAACGTCACCGAATGGAAAATCCCATCGATCGCTTCTGACACTTCTTGCCAGATGTCCCGGGTGATACAGTATGGAGCTTTCTGACAGACCTTCGGATCCTTTAAACATTCAATCAAATTCAATGGACCGTCAAGGGTTTCAACCAAATCCTTTAGATAGATCTCTGAGGGGTGTTTCGCCAAGGCATAGCCTCCCTTGGATCCGCGGGCTGATTTAACCAGGCCAGCGGTCCGAAGAGGAACGATGACTTGCTCGAGATATTTCAAAGATATATCCTCCCTCTTAGCAATCTCCCTCAATTCAATTGGACCTTCCCCATAATGGCAGGCAAGCTCCAACATTGCCCTTGTTCCGTATCTGATTTTTGTTGATATTTTCATGAGTTATGAAACCATACTTTTTCTATAGGAAATGTTTAAACCTAACCCACTTTTTGTATGATTGTCAACCCTTCGGCTTTCTTTCAGCGCTTAAACCGGAGATCGCGCCCGAGGTTGACTCGTTTGACTTCTCTCAGGGCAAGCTCTGAGTCCACTGAATTTTTATTCTCAAGAGCCGCACGGGGTGGAATCGAAGGGTCAAGAAAAGGAAGGGCGACTGGCTATGAAATCACCTCAACCCTGCATGGGATGAGAATTTGTTCTATACTAATTTAAGCTTCAGAATCCTCTTGGTTCTTTCGCTGATCCGGGCACATTCATCAATTCTGTGGCCAACGACCCAGACGATCCTCTCTCCAGAAATAAGTAAGGGAATCTTTGACCTTTCAAACCTGGGGATCTTATGATCGATAAAAAACTCCTTCAATTTCTGACTTCCCTTTACCCCCAAAGGCTGAAATCTGTCACCTGGCCTGAAATTTCGAATTCGCAATGGAAATTGGAGAACTTGATAATCCAGAAAAGCCATCTCTGAAGATACTCTGGGCATACCAGACCGGCCCTGGACATCCATCTCTTCGGTCACCATTTCTCTGCCGATCTCTTTGATGAGGGTTCGCCCTGGAGAGACGAGTTCAACTTCAAAAGGGGGGATGGTCTCCACCTTCTTCTTCCCAAGGAAAACCGTCTCGTACCTCTTCTCCATGCAGACCCCGAGGGGGAATTCCAGAACAAAGCTTGGAGGAGATTGCTTCAGTCTCTTAAACGTCTGGGAAACCTCTAAGTCTTCCTTCTCTTCTCCGTATATTGCTCTCAGCATCTTCTGAATGATCCTCCACTGGATGGCCGGATGGAGAGATCGGTAGTCAGGGTATTGAAACGTAAGAGACTCTCCTTTTCCCTCAACCATGTTTTGATAGACTTTCTCTGCCTCTTTTTCCAGATAATCATTCTCCTCTCTGAGGATGGCCGAAGTTCTTAGAAGAATTTCTTTGAAGTTGGGTTGATACTCCTTTTCCAGAAGGGGGATGAGAGAGAGACGCAACCGATTCCGAAGGTAATCTTCTTTTAAATTTGAAGAATCGATGAGAAACGGAATATTATTCTCAATAGCGAAAGCCTCGATCTCACGCCTCCATACCTCGAGAAGAGGCCGAATCACCTTCCCTCCCCGGACGGGGAGGATACCCTTCAGGCCCTGTAACCCTGCCCCCCTCATCAGCCTCAAGAGAACGGTCTCAACCTGATCGTCGGCATGGTGCCCTAGTGCAATCTTTTGAGCTTCATATTTTTGAAGAATCTGTTCAAAAAAATGGAACCGGAGCCTCCGGGCCGCCTCTTGCAGAGAGAACTTCCCTACCCTCTGGAACTCCTTTGCATTGAATGTTCCGCATTCGAAGGGAAGATGAAGCCGTTCACACTCCTTCTGAACGAGGTCAGCTTCTTTTTCCGGTTCCTTCGGTCTTATACCGTGGTTGACATAGGCGACGATGAGAGAGAGGTTGAAGGTCTGGCGACAGGCATTTAAGAGATGAAGAAGGACCATTGAATCTATTCCCGCGGACACACCTACGACTAACCGATCGCCTTGATTCAATAAATGGTAGTGGTCAATGGTCCTTTTGACACGGTGAAGCAACATAAGAGTCTCTTACATCTTTTTCTCCCCCAATGGTCCGACACGGATCTCAACTTCTGTTTTGCCCAACCAGTTTTCAGTGATTTTCATCGTGCAGGTTTTATCGGGTTTTGAAAAATTGAGAAGGGACTCCTTTCCTTTAAAACTGTTCACTAATTTCCAGTTATCCTTTTCCATATGATAAGTGAAAAATTCGATTAAAGAATCTTGATCGAGCCTCCATTTTGAAAAAACCATCCAGCCCATCTTAAATTTTGGGGTCTCATAGATGGCAGATTTCTTCGGTTGATAACTTAGTTCTCCTGGGATGAGGATGTCTTCAAAACTGTAATATTTCGCCCCGTACCGGGCCGGTCCACCTTCCTCACTCTTTCCTGGCTCCCCCCGCCTCTCGGTTACCGTCGACGAACAGGCAATCCACAGTGAACCGGTAAGGATGATCAACAATAGGGCAATCGTTTTTCGCCTCATAGACTCCCTCCTTTTGATGAATTGATAAAAAATTTTTACCATTCCATGACAAGAAAAGCAAGGACAAATAAAAAGGCCCTCAGCGGGCCTTTTTAAACAGCCTCTTAAATCTCAGAGAGAGTATAACTCCCTAATCACGAGGTTCCGGCGGACCGACAAACCCTGAAAAAGAAGGTTCAAAGAGATCAATGTGGATATACCCCAGTCTGGCATCGTCTTGATTAAAAGGTGAAGGCAATTCGTATTTAGGCACAGACCTGGAGGCGAATTGAAAGGGAAAGACCACCACGTTGCTCTCATTCCCTGCTTTGTCAATAATGGAAACCTTCAAAGTGATGATGGTGAACTCT
>CAYMJV010000113.1:0-5865 GCA_964390545.1 uncultured Syntrophaceae bacterium | reverse complement strand
CGTGCATCAAATCCAGCACCGAGCAGCCCAGATCCGTTGCCATGGTATCGACAATCGGATAGCTCTCCGGATGGACAGCGCTTCGATCCAGCGGGTTTTCTCCTTCGCTGATGCGCAAAAAACCCGCGGCCTGCTCAAAGGCCTTAGGTCCTAGGCGAGGCACCTTCTTCAGTTCTTCCCTCGATCGAAACGGACCGCTCTCGTTCCGGTGCTCCACGATCCCCTTGGCAAGCTGCGGTCCTAATCCTGAGACATACGTAAGAAGCTGTTTGCTTGCTGTATTGACTTCCACGCCCACGCGGTTAACGCAGCTCACGACCACATCATCGAGACTGCTCTTTAAGGCTCCCTGGTCCACATCGTGTTGGTATTGGCCAACACCGATCGACTTTGGGTCGATCTTCACGAGCTCTGCCAGAGGGTCCATCAGTCTCCGGCCGATGGATGCCGCTCCCCGCACAGTCACATCCTGATCCGGAAACTCTTCCCGTGCTACCACGGATGCCGAATAGACCGATGCACCGCTCTCGTTGACCATCACCACCTGAATGTTCTTTGAGAGATCGAGGCTGCGGATGAAAGTCTCTGTCTCCCTTCCCGCTGTGCCGTTCCCGACGGCAATGGCCTCTATGCGGAATCGCTCACACATCTCAAGGATCTTTAAACGTGCATCGGCTGCAGCTTTCTCGGATTGCAATGGATAAATAGTATCGGTATGTAACAGCTTGCCTTGCCGGTCGAGACAGACCACTTTGCATCCGGTCCGGAACCCGGGATCGATGGCAAGGACATTCTTCTGGCCAAGGGGTGGAGCGAGAAGAAGTTGACGGAGATTCTCGACAAAGACCCGAATCGCCTCCTCATCCGCCTGCTTTTTTGTTGCCTGACGGATCTCAGTCTCCATGGAAGGAGAGAGAAGTCTCTTGTAGCTATCGTGCACGGACATCTTGACCTGCTGGGATGCAGGCCCTTCCCCCTTCACAAAAAGACCATCGAGGATATCCAAGGCTCCCTCTTCAGGGGGCAAAACCCTCAGTGTGAGAAAGCCCTCATTTTCTCCTCGCCTCATGGCAAGAATCCTGTGGGATGGCGCGGTGCTCACGGGCTCTTCCCAGTTAAAGTAATCCTTGTACTTGCTTCCATCGGCCTCCTTCTCTGGAACAACGTTTGACTTGAAAACAGCCTTCGTTGAATACAAATCACGCATCCTGGCCCGAGCCGTCTGATCTTCATTGACCCATTCTGCGATAATGTCACGGGCTCCTGAGAGGGCGTCTTCTGCAGAATCAACCCCTTTTTCTGAATCGACGAAGGCAGCAGCTTCGGTCAACGGATCCATGTCCTCCTGTGCAAAAAGACGCTGGGATAGCGGTTCCAGTCCCTTTTCTTTGGCGACCGTTGCCCGGGTCCGGCGTTTGGGCCGGTAGGGTAAATAGATGTCTTCCAGAACGACCATGGTCTCCGCCGAAAGGATCTTCTCCTTCAACTCGTCGGTGAGCTGCCCCCGTTCCTCTAAAGATTTGAGGATGGCCTCGCGGCGCTTGTCCAGCTCCATTAGCTGACTGAGCCGGTCACGAACGGCTGTGATGGCAACCTCATCGAGAGAACCCGTAGCTTCCTTTCGGTAGCGGGATATAAAGGGGACAGTGGCCCCTTCATTCAAAAGGTCTGCCGTGGCGTGGACCTGTTTTGGGGTGAGACTCAATTCTTGTGCAATCTTTGAAATATGGGCTTCGTTCATAACCTCCCTCAACCACAACAAGATAATATACCTGGCTTACTTTCGCAAAAGAATCTTTCCCAGACAAAGCTCAAATTTCCGATCATCTTCCGATGTCCTCTTCTTCGGACCTTTGGTTCTCCCACCTTCCCGACGAAATTTCGCCTTGACCTCGCGCTCCTCCAGTAAGAAGCCAATCTTTTCTGGATGAAATTCCCTGCCCATTGGGCTTAGGCATTTTGCACCTTTCCCCAGCACCATAGCTGCCAATCCCCAATCACCCGTTACGACGACATCTCCTGCTTCCGTCAGGTTCATGATCTTCATATCCGCTTCCTGAAAATCATCTCCCACCACAATCGGGTGATCCGACTCTATATCGTGATTGAAACTGGCGACTGTCCAGACCGGGATATCGTATTCTTGTCCAAGCCTCATGCAGATCTGCAAAACAGATCTGGGACAAGCATCTGCATCTATCAAAATCTTCATAGTCCTTTCTCAGGAAATATTTCTCAGAACCATCACTGTTTTCTCTTCAAAAAGGTATTTCTGCCCTCATCTTACCAATGAAAAAGGGCAGAACCAATTTCGTTCTGCCCTTTGAATCAACCCTCAATCTCTTTAATCCCTCCAACCCTCCCTCTCCTAAAGGGAGGAGATCCGTAAACCCCGTTAGAAGACCTTTGGCCTTCTAACGGGAAGGTTCACACGGAGCATTAAACCCCGTGTTCGCTCCCATAAGGAAATTACCTTCATACCCGCTGCAAGCAGCGGGGCTTTCTAACGGGGTAAACAGACGGGATTATTTATTCATCAGATATTCATGGACGGAGTTGGCTGCCTTTCTCCCTGCGCCCATGGCCAGGATGACAGTGGCCGAACCCGTGACAATATCCCCTCCCGCCCAAACACCCGGTTTTGTGGTCTTCCCGGTTTCAAGGTCTGCGACAATATATCCTCTCTTATTCAGTTCAAGGCCGGGTGTCTGTGTCGGAAGAAGTGGGTTGGGACCGGCGCCAATAGCCACCACTGCCATATCACATTCTAACTTAAACTCCGAACCTTTCATGGGAACGGGTCTTCTTCTTCCTGACTCATCCGGCTCACCTAACTCCATTTTTAAGCACTCCATTCCCGTCACCCATCCATTATCATCTCCGAAGAATCGGGTGGGAGCCGTCAGAAGGTAGAATTGAACTCCTTCCTGCTCTGCATGGTGAACCTCTTCAATTCGGGCAGGCATCTCTTCCCTCGATCGGCGGTAAACAATCCGAACAGTCTCTGCTCCTAAGCGAAGGGCTGTCCTTGCTGAATCCATCGCCACATTTCCTGCTCCAAAGACGGCAACATTCTTTCCCCGGGCGATCGGAGTATCATACTTGGGGAAGAGGTAAGCCTTCATCAGGTTGGAACGGGTCAAGTATTCATTGGCAGAATAGATGCCGCAGAAGTTCTCACCCGGGATGTTCATAAACTGAGGAAGCCCTGCACCCAAACCCAAAAATATAGCGTCATACTCCTGAAGGAGTTCATCGACCGTCTCGATTCTTCCGATGACACAATTGCATTCGACCTTTACTCCCAACTTTTCTAAATAATTGACTTCGGCCTGGACAATCTCCTTGGGAAGACGGAATTCTGGAATGCCATAGATCAAAACGCCGCCGGTTTTGTGAAGGGCCTCGAAAATCGTCACCTCGTGTCCTTTCAGAATTAAGTCCCCGGCTAAGGTCAACCCCGCCGGTCCTGATCCCACGACAGCCACTTTCTTGCCGGTGGAAGGAGCCTTTTCTGGAATGAAGACCTCCCCCTTAGCCCTCTCCCAATCCGCAGCAAATCTCTCCATTCTGCCGATGGCAACGGGTTGGTCCTTTTTCCCGACAATGCATACCTTTTCGCACTGGTCCTCTTGGGGACAGACGCGACCACAAACGGCAGGGAGACTGTTACGTTCCTTCAGTTTTCGAGCGGCACCGATAAAATCCCCCTCGTTAATGAGTTTGATAAAAGCCGGGATATCGATTTCCACGGGACATCCTTCGATGCATTTTGGTTTCTTACATTGAAGGCAGCGATTTGACTCCAGTTGGGCCAATTCGGGGGTATAGCCAAACGGGACTTCGTTAAAATTTTTCGCCCGTACCTTGGGTTCCTGTTCAGGCATCTTCTGTCTTGGGATTTTTGGTTTCTCCTTTTTTTCTTTCTCCTTTTTTTCTTTCTCTGCCATCTCCATCCCCTTTCTATCTTCCTATTGCTTTGAACTGATCCATGGAAGCCTTCTCCTCTGTGAGATAGGCCCTTTGCCGTTTGACCAGTTCATCATAATCAACTTCATGGCCATCAAATTCCGGGCCGTCCACACAACAAAATTTTGTCTTCCCTCCCACGGTGACCCGGCAGGCTCCACACATTCCCGTTGCATCGACCATGATGGGATTCAGGCTGACCATGGTCTTCACCTTGTATTCTTTTGTCAATTTGCATAAAAACTTCATCATCGGGACGGGACCAATCCCGACGATCAATTTCACATCTTTCCGTTCATCTAAAATTTTGCGCAGCACATCGGTGACGAATCCGTGGACACCATAGGTTCCATCATCCGTCGTCACTCTCAGATCATGACTGGCCGCTTTCATCTCATCTTCCAGGATGAGGAGATCTTTTGTTCGAGCCCCAATGATGGCGATGACATTGTTCCCTGCCTCTTTGTAGGCTTTGGTAATCGGGTACATCACCGCAACGCCTGTCCCACCGCCTACGCAGATCACCGTTCCAAGATTTTCAACGTGGGTCGGTCTTCCCAACGGCCCGATGATATCCTGGATGAAGTCTCCCACATTAAGCGTTCTTAAAAGGGCAGTCGTTTTCCCGACGACCTGAAAGATGAGGTCGATCGTCCCTGAGGATGGGTCTATCCCTCCCATCGTCAAGGGGACTCTTTCTCCCGTTTCGTTTGTTTTTAACACGACGAATTGTCCTGGCTTTGCCTTCTGGGCAATTCGGGGTGCCTCAACTCTAAAGTGGCACACCGTCTTCTCAGCCATCTCCCTTTTATATGTAATCTTATGCAACCTTCTCCCCCTCCTTTCTGATAAACTTTTCACAAAGTTTGCTATTATATAAATCAAACGAAAATCAATGTCAAATGATTTGATGATCTGGGAAAGATTTTACGTTGAGCAACTGTAATGATTATGGATTTTTAACTTGACAGATGATTAAATTTAGTCCATAAATATAGATATTGAACTTTATAAAAAGTTTTTGGAGGCCCCCAGAGACTCTTTAGAAAGTCCTGGGGGTTTTTTAAATTAATTGGGGAGGGAGAGCATGAACTCAAAACTTTATGTGGGAAATCTTCCCTTTGGAGTTTCTGAGGAGGATTTGAAAAAACTTTTTTCGGAGGCGGGAGAGGTTCAATCCGTAAAAATCATTATCGATCAATACTCGGGACGATCGAGAGGATTCGGTTTTGTGGAAATGACTTCCAAAGCCGACGCAGATAAAGCGATTTCATTGCTCAATGGTAAGATTCTGACGGATCGGACGTTGATTGTAAATGAAGCCAGACCTCAGAAGCAACGGGGTGGTGAATTCAGGGGTAAAAGGAAAAACGGTGGGTAGACTGATCTACAAAAATGAACCTGTTTGGGACAGGTGAAGGAGAGCCTCTTGGAAGTTAAAGTTCAAAACAACCAGATCGAGAATGCGATCAAATCTCTGAAGCGCCAGATGATGAGGGACGGCATCCTGAAGGAATTGAAGATTAGAAGCTTCTACGAGAAACCTTCGGTGAAGAAAAAAAGAAAACAGCGGGAGGCCCGAAGGAGAAGACAGAAGGCTGCTCGCAGGTACTCCCGATGACAGGATCCCTTTCCCTATTGGTTTTGAAGCGACGGGTTTATTGATCTCCAGAGTTTTCCCTCTTCCATCTGGAGGAAACCCTTTCTGGAAAGAACGGCCATCGCCTCTGAAGAAAAAGCTCTTACATCTTTGACGTCAAGAATCACCTGTTCGATCTTATCAGACAAAGCTCCCCTGAGCCTCTTCACCAACTCCTTGGCCCCCTCCCGGTCTATCGATCCTTCCAACCTGATAAAAAGGGTTTTAAGCCGCTCATTATAGGTGGAATAGAGCTG
>CAYMJV010000112.1:0-5922 GCA_964390545.1 uncultured Syntrophaceae bacterium | reverse complement strand
TTTCCGATTCCGCACTCAGTGATGTCTCCTTATCCCCTTATCTGTGAAAGTCAGGATTTGACCTTGCAGACGTTGTCAAGTGTCATGGTGAGTTCTTCCTGAAGTCCTCAACCCTCAAGCGACCTCATTTATGCAATATTTTAAGCGGAAAGCGTTGAGCATGAATCATCGATAATAATACCCCTACGGAATAATATTCACGCAATATAACATTTCATTTCTAACAAATTATTCAAATAGAATAAAAGGTTCATAACCGCTATTATGTCCTCAAAGCCAGAAAACTATAAGAAATCCATAATGATTCGCTTTACGGATAGAATGGTGACAACCCCGAATTGTCATTGACAGGAAATGCTCTTGGAGATATTTTTGCACAAATTATTGGTTGCAGTATAATTATTGTTGGGCGTAATAGTGTCTTAGATTAAGTATTAAGGATGATAAAAAATGATGGAAAATGAATATATAAAAATATCAATGTTCAAATTGATAAAACAGGTCGTTATAAGATATATTTTAATATTGCTATTCGTTTCCTTTGTGCTTTTCTTGCCGGCTGGTTCCCTAAAATTCTGGAACGCATGGATATTTATTGGAGCTTTATTCTTGCCAGAGCTCTTTGCTCTGATTTACTTGGCTATAAAAGATCCTGAGCTATTACAAAAAAGGCTTAAAATTAAAGAGAAAGAGAAAGCTCAAAGAATTTTTAACATTCTTTATATAATCATTTTCATTATTACTTTGATAATTACAGGACTAGATTTTAAATATCATTGGTCTATTGTTCCTGTATGGCTTGTTATAGTTGCTACAGGGATTATGATATCTGGTTTCTTTATGGCTTTTATAGTTTTGAAACAAAATAGTTATGCTTCAAGAGTAGTTGAAATTCAAGAAGGTCAAAAAGTAATTGACGTTGGATTATATTCAGTAGTTAGGCATCCAATGTATCTATCTGCATTAATTTTCTTTTGTCCAATGCCATTAGTGCTGGGCTCATTATATGCATTTATAATACCAGTAATACTTGCTCCGTTCTTATTGTTAATAAGAATAATAAATGAAGAAAAAGTACTTAAGAATAATTTAAATGGATATAAAGAATATGTGAAAAAAGTTAAATATAGACTAATACCATTTGTCTGGTGATATAATACTACTGCGCCCAACAAACGGGTGGAGCAGACGCGCTTCGCGCGCTGCTCACCCTTTCGTTCGTTCTCCTCACTTTCAACCCGTATTCTTCAATCTTTGAATATGGTCGCTGCCATTGACTTGTAGGTGCTAGTTGTCGACCATTTCGGTGGTGCCGGCGACTTCACATCAGTTCGGCTGAAAACAGCGCCCTTCAAGAAAGCTTGTGAAGCCCTCGCGAGAATCAATGCTGCGCAAGGCTGAAGGGCTGCCTACTTGACGAACCCGAAGACCCGGGGCAGCCACATCGTGAGCGGCGGCCAGTAGGTCACGAAGAGCACGACCGCAACCTCAATGGCTATAAGCGGCAGGAGCGGCCGGACAACCGCTGTCATCGGCAGCTTCGCAATGCGGCACCCGACAAAGAGCGAGGTTCCAACTGGGGGGGTGATCAGGCCGATGCATAGGTTGATCACTATGATAGCACCGAAGTGAACGATGTTCATCCCCATCTTTAGCATCAGGGGAAGCAGAATCGGGGTCAGCATGATGATGGCTGGTGTCAGGTCTATCAGACATCCCACAATGAGGAGGAAGACGTTGATGACGATCAGGAGGAGGAACTTATTGTCCGTGATGCTGAACACGGTCTGGGAGAGCATCGTGGGGAAATTCTCATAGGTGAGGATCCAGGTATAGAGCGAGCTGGTGGCCACCAGGAACAGTACTACGGCGTTGACCTGGCAGCACTCAAAGAGGATGCCCGGTAAGTCGCGGATCTTAGTCTCGCGGTACACCCCCACGCACAGGATCAAGGCGTACAAGGACGCCACAGCGCCCGCCTCGGTGGCTGTAAAAAAGCCTCCCATGATCCCTCCCAGGATGATGATCATCGTGAACAGCCCGGCCATGCCGTCCAGCACCCGGAACATCTTTTTCTTGAAGGGGAGGACGGGCATCGGGGTCGGCTTGATGTGCCGCTTCGCATGGAAGTACGCCCAGATCATCAAGCTGAACCCAATGAGCACTCCCGGAATCGCGCCCGCCAGGAACAGGGCGGCGATGGATACCGATCCCGCCGTGTGGGCAAAGATGATCATTGGGATGGAGGGTGGAATGACCGGCCCCATGACCGCTGAGGCCAGTGCAATGGACGTGGCCGTTTCCCTCTTGTAGCCCGCCTTCTCCATTGCGGGGATCATCATGGCCCCGATGGACGAGACCTCCGCCACCGCGGATCCTGACACACCGCCGAAGAACATGCAGGCCACAATAGTGATGTGCGCCACTGCGCCTGGGATGCGACCCACCAGCACCTCGGCCAGCCGCACCAGCCGGGTGGATACCCCGCCTCTCGCTAACAAAGTTCCGGCAAAGATGAAGAAGATGACAGCTAGTAGGGGGAAGGAGTTGATGCCCGAGATCATGCGCTGCACGATGGCCGCTTTGTCGATATCCATTGTGAGGCTGGCGAGCATGGCACCCAGCCCGATGCCAAATGAGATCGGCAGATTGATGATCATGAAGAGACAGAAACAGACAAACATGATCGTGAGTGTCATAGGATTGTCCTTCTCCCCTGAATGGATTTGCTATCGCCGCCCCGGATTACCGGGACTGACACGCTCCTTCCTTACCGCTGGCTTCCTACGGCAGCGGCCTCCCTATATCGGAACCATGTCGGATGACGGCGGTTCCTCTTTCTCGCCTAGGCCCAGGATCCTCTTCATCGTATCCTGGATGATATACAGGACCATCAGCCCGCCGGAGATGGGCATGGCAATATAGAACCAGAAGTTCTTGACCCAAATGGACTCCATCAGGTCGTTGCCGAACTGTCCGACCATCCCAATGCCGAAAACGAACATGATTACGCCGACGATGGCGATGAGCACATTAAGGATGATATGTCCCACCTGGCGTGCACGGATCGGCATCAGGTTGAAAAAGAAGTCGAGGCTGATGTGTTCCTTGTACTTGACCGCCAGAGCAGCCCCCAGGTACGAGATCCAGACCAGGAGGTACCGAGGAACCTCTTCGGACCAAGATGGCACGTAGTTCAAGAGGTACCGCGTGAACACAGCTAAGCAAATAATGAAGAAGATCGCTGAGGCCTGTACCAGCATCACGTATTTGACAATCGCCGTGATCCAATCCAGGATCCGATCAAAGGTCTTAAGCATGTTGTCCTACTGATTCGTGGAGGGTTGAACGGATGATGTCCAGTCAGACAAAGGCCCATGCCGGACATCATCCGCACGCATTAGAAGTTCTTGCCCGTCTGGAGGATGAAATTGATGAAGTCTTCCCCACCCAGCCGCTTGGACTCGTCCTTCACGATGCCCGCCACCGCATCCTGGAAGGGCTTCTTATCCACGGTGATGATCTCCTTCATCAGTCCTTTCAGTTTGGCAAGGTCTTCAACTTCAGCCACCTTCCAGGCCCCTCGCATGTAAGCCGTTGCCTCTGATCCCGCCTGCAAAACGGCCTGCTTCTGGGCCTTGGTGAGCTTATCTAAGACCTTGGTGGAAGCGATAGACAGGTCAGGAATCTGCATGTGTTCGTCAAGGGTGTAGTATTTCGTCACCTCATAGAATTTCATAGAGATGAGCGAGGGGTGATTGTTCTCAGCGGCGTCCACCACGCCTGTCTGTAAAGCGGTATACAGCTCGCCCCATGCTGTCGGCACGCCACTTGCCCCGAAGGCCTTCATGGTGTTGATCATAACCGGCGAGGCCATGACGCGGATCTTCAGCCCCTTCAGGTCCGCCACGCTGCGGATCGGCTTCTGGCTGAAGAAGTTGCGGGCCCCTGAGGTGATCCAGGTGATAAACTTCATCCCTTTCGGCTCGAGCTGCTTCATGAACTCCATGGATTTGGGGTGGTTCAGCACATACCAGAAATGGTCATCGCTCTTGAAAATGAAAGGCAGCGACAAGACGTCCAGCACGGGAAGGACCTGGGTCAGGTTCGACATAGACAATGTGGTGAACGCGATGGTCCCGTTCCGGATGTTCTCCACGTTGTCCCGTGCGTCACCGAGCTGCCGGGAGTGGTACACCTGGACGGTGATCTCTCCGTTAGTCAGCTGATTCACCCGGCTGGCGAAGAATTCGGCTGTGTAGCCCACTGGGTGAGTCGGCTCATGGATGGTGGCGAACTTAAGGGTCATTGCAGCAAAAGCCGGCACCGTGAAGGTCAAAAAAACAAAGATCATAATGATTCCAAAGGCTCCTTTTTTCATTTTGTCTCCTCCCGTTTCAGGGGTCTCTTGCCCCGATTTTACTTCTCCTTCGATCGTTTGAATGATCCCTTAGCTTGTTACTGCCATCCTGGCTTTTTCGTGCCGTATTGCGAAAAGGTGCGTCCCATTATATTTAATCAAAAAAATATGTCAAGCCCTGAAACATCCTGAATATCCATTGTCCTATGAATGAAGCAATATTTTCTCCGCTATACTTACTTTCATTCGGAAATCATCAGGCCTTAGTAATGACTTACCTCCATTCTTTGTAGGTGGAGTCCGCAACCCCTTTCCTGAAAACTCCTTCCCGAAGTCATCAAGTCGAGATTCCATATCGGAATACCAGATTTCCAGTGATAATCCTCAAAAAGATAATGTTCACAAGGCTTTTTATTGATTGACTTATTCAACGTTTGATGATATTTGTTTCACGAAAAATAACCCACTTTGGGATCAGTTAACCTTACAACCTAACGCCTAACCTTTTGGAATGAGTTATCGAGGGAAGAATCCAGAAGATGCCAATATGAAGCCTCCAGGAGGGCATGATGCCCTTTTGGAGGCTTTTGTCTATTAGTCTTCGATAAATCCAAACAGATTTTACCGTGAAGGAAGGGGGTGAAGTATGGTAAAGAAAACCTTCTTGGTGCTGATATGCTTCATTGGCTTAATAATTTTTATATCTACACTTCATGGTCAAGGTTCAAAGAAGACCATCACACTCCCCAGCGGTGAGGTGGTTTGGGACTTAAATGGGGAATGGGATGCTTTTGTAGAGAACTATGGGAAAAACGCCTTTGCTGGTAGCTATCCGCAAATCGAGAAGATAACACAAACGGGTAGTTCTTTTGTAGCTATTAGAATGATAGATGATCCATGGAATTTTAAAGGTAGCCAATCATTACAAGGTGAGCTCGATAAAGGTGGTATTAAGAAAGTTACGATATTCTCGGCTTCGGGCATGGTAGTGGCAGAGGCCAAGGGCCAAATCAGCGATGATGGGAATAAGATAATAATTGACGATGGTGGGGAACGTAGATTGACGCTTACCAGAAAATAAGATATTTCCTCTCCTTTAAGAAGTAGGATAAACCGTTCCCCAAAACTTCAGTCTTTATCCTATTAAAACAACTTTTAAAGGCAGGGTCATTTCAGCTCTGCCTTTCTTATCGCAAGCTCTCTTCATGCTTGCTTTCTTTCCGTAATCATCAAGGTTGAAGGTTAGTTTACATCGCAGATAAGTAGGAAGGGTTATCTTGACACTGTCCGTCAACTCAAAAGCTGATCAGGACACCTCATTTTACATCCTGCCCGTTCACCCTGTTACAATCAATGGTCGAAATACTGATAAGTCTGAATTCTATTGAATTGTCACTCGCCTCTATTACTTCAATTTTCGCATCCTGAAAGTCTATAAGCTTTGAATTTTCTGGGTATGTAGCCTCAGCAACAATTTGTGTACGACTACCTACACGACTGGCTATTCTAATATAGTTTCCAGGATGAGTCCTTCCGAGATAGAGTATTTCCGTTGGCTGTGT
>CAYMJV010000111.1:0-6057 GCA_964390545.1 uncultured Syntrophaceae bacterium | reverse complement strand
TCGCCCTCGGAGCCCGGCTATAAAGAAAATATCTGGGATCATGCTGCAGGATCAATCATCGCAGAAGAAGCCGGCGGAAAGGTAACGGATACTTTAGGAAATCCGTTAGATTTTTCATCTGGAATAAAAATGAAGAAGAATCACGGCATCTTGGTAACAAACGGGATTTTACACGACGTCGTTCTAAATGCGCTGAAGATGTGATAGAATAAAATTCGTAAATCCAAATTTCAAAGTTCAAATGTCAAACAAATGACTAAATTCCAAATGTTAGATTAACTTGCGCAATAAAACATTTTGACATTAGGATTTTGGATTTCATTTGGAATTTGAGATTTGACATTTGGTATTAGACGCTCAGGAAAGGGATATCGATGGAAAAAGATTTTAAGGAAGTCATTCAATATGAGGTCCCAAGCGGTAGTGTCCTCGTCTCTGTTGGTCTTCCGGGAAGTTGGAAAAGCCCGGTGACTGAGGAGATTGCCAAGATAAAAGGGTTTCAGATCCTTCGGTCCGATATCATTCGGTTGGAGGTGCTCAAAGGAGAAGATGTTTTCGACAATAAGGTGGCTTCCGATCCGAACAGAAGAAAAAGGGTTTATGAAGAGATGTTTCGCCGGGCAGAGACAACTTTGAAGAAGGATCAATCCGGGCTGATCTTGGATGCCACCTTCTTCACCCAGGAACTGAGGGGGCGAGCTGCAGAGTTGGGGGAGAAGTTCCATCGGGCTTTTGTGATTGCCGAGTGTGTTTGTACGGAGGAGAAGTCGATTGAACGTATTTTAAAAAGGACGAAAGAGAATTACGAATCGAATGCCCTGACTCGAGAGGCTTACTTGAATAACAAGGCCCTGTTTCAGCCCGTCGATGTCGATGATCTGAAAAAGAAGTTTAGAAACCTCTCGATAATCCACCTGGCCATTGATACGGAGCAGGAAACGCTCCCCGGGTGGAAAATCAGAAAAATTGAGAAAAGGTGAGGATGGGAGATAAATTTCAAATGTCAAAATCCCTGCCTACCGGCAGGCAGGCAAATGCCAAATGAATGTCAAATTTCAAAAGACCGAATGTTTGACATTTGAACTTGGGATTTGATTTGGTATTTGAACTTTGGCATTTGACATTGAACAAAATTCTTTATGGACATTCTCTCTCTTCAGAAAGCACTCCTCGATCCCAAAATCTACCCGGATTTGCCTAAGGAAGTGGAGGTCATTGAGACTCATATTTCCCTTGTTTTTCTTACCAGAAAGTATGTCTATAAAGTGAAGAAGCCGGTCGATTTTGGTTTCCTCGATTTCACCTCCCTCGATAAAAGGAAATATTTTTGCGAACAGGAAGTGAAATTGAACCGGCGGCTCTCTCCGGATATCTACCTGGGGGTGGTGGAAATTACCTTTGACCGGGACCGGATTTCATTCAATGGGAAAGGTCAGGTGGAGGAATATGCCGTTCAGATGAAGCGAATCCCGGAAGAATTGCTTCTCGATAAATTGCTTGCAAAAGGCCAGGTGGATCGAGAGATGATGGGTGCCCTCTCAGAAAGACTGGCTCGGTTCTACGCTTCCGCAGAGACGAATGAGCATATCAAAAGTTTTGCAAAACCCGAGCGGGTCAAACAGGATACAGATGAGAATTTTGACCAGACAGGAAAGTATGTTGGTGTGGTCATTTCCAAACCTGTTTATGAGGAGATTCAGAAAAGGACGGATGAATTTTTCAGAACCCGAGAAGCGCTGTTTCATCGAAGGATTGTTTCCGATCGGATTCGAGATTGTCACGGAGATCTACGGCTAGAGCATATCTTCTGGGGGAAGGAGATCGCAATCTTCGACTGCGTCGAATTCAACCAAAGATTCCGATATACCGATGTTGCTGCCGATATGGCTTTTCTGGCTATGGATCTTGACTATCACGGAAGAGAGGATTTATCTGAACACCTCATTCAAGCCTATATAGAAAAATCAGGCGATCAAGAGGTACTTTCTGTGTTAGACTTTTATAAATGCTACCGTGCCTATGTCCGTGGAAAGGTGGAGAGTTTCAGACTGGATGATCCCCATATTCCGGAGGCCGAGAAGAGAGAAGCGCTGAACAGGGCGAAGAAATATTTTGAGTTGGCGAATCAGTATGCCCTTAGATTCTAATAGGTTACTCAAAAATGGCCATCTGCTGCGTTTCCCTCATCCTTCGTCATTGCGGCGTACGGCCAAGTACGCCTCACTCCTCAGGATTTCGGGAGCCTTGCATTTGGCCCTTTTTGAGTAACCTGGAAAAGATGATTTTTTCAGCAGTCTGTTAGTATGTAAGAGAGAGTAGCCATTATGGCCAATGAAGACCTTTCAAAATTGAAGATTGATAAATCGGTCCAGACTTTTCGACCGGTCAGGCGTAGAAAACTCATTTATCTCTTGGGGGCAATCCTGCTGGTCTTCATTGTGGGCTTCCTCTATTTGAATGGGTTCATCAGACCGGCTGTTTCTGTGGAGGTGGCAACCGTCTCCCAGGTCTATCCTTCCCAAACCTTTTCCCGGTTAAGTGCCAGTGGCTATGTCGTGGCACAGCGAAAAGCTGCCGTGGCTTCAAAAGTCACAAGCCGCCTCGTGGCATTGATGGTAGAGGAAGGAAGTCGGGTGAGAGAAGGGCAGATCATCGCCCGTCTGGAAAACGAAGATGTGATTGCGGCACGAGATCAGGCAGAGGCGAACTTAAAATTAGCCCGTGCCAATCTGGAAGGGGTCAAAGCAGATCTTGAGGATGTATCTCGCACCTACCATCGAAACAAAGAGCTCGTTGCTAAGGGAATTATCCCCAGGGCTGAATACGACACTTCCGAAGCCCGTTATCTGAAGACCCAGGCATCGCTTGCAGCGGCGGAAGCGGCGGTGAACGCGGGCTTGGCGACGCTTCAGGCAGCCAAGGTCGCTGTGGAATATACCCTGGTCAGGGCTCCTTTCGATGCAGTGGTGTTGACGAAAAACGCAGATATCGGAGATATCATCACTCCCCTGGGAGCGGCTGCCAATGCCAAGGCTGCTGTCGTCACCATTGCAGACCTGGGCTCCTTGCAGGTAGAGGCTGATGTTTCAGAAACGAACCTTGGGTTGGTGAAGGCTGGGCAGCCTTGTGAAATCCTGCTTGATGCTTTACCCGATTCCCGTTTCCGTGGGGTTGTCCATACCATTGTACCCACCGCAGACAGGACCAAGGCCACCATTATGGTTAAAGTCCGCTTTCTCGATAAAGACCCTCGCATCCTCCCTGAGATGCGGGCCAAGGTTTCCTTTCTCTCCCGTCCAGTGAAACCTGAAGAAGAGAAACCCCGCACGGCTGTGAGTCGCTCTGCCCTCGTTAGCCATGGGAGCAACAGTACTATTTTCGTGATCCAGGGAGATCGAGTCGTTGAAACACCGGTCAGGACCGGGGAAGAGTTAGGGGAGATGATCGAAATCTTGGATGGGGTGAAGGCGGGGGAAAGAGTTGTTGTGAAGCCCACCGGGAGATTGAAGAATGGCTCCCGCATAAAAATTGCTGAAAAGTGATCGAACAAAAAGCAAACATCGTCGAAATAAGAAATTTGAGCAAGTCCTATCGTCGAGGTAGCCAGATTGTCCCTGTGTTGAACGATATCAGTTTTGATATTGGAGAAGTCGAGTTTCTGGTACTCATGGGACCCTCCGGTTCGGGGAAGACGACCCTCCTCAATCTAATCGCGGGTATTGACAGAGCGGACAGCGGCACGATTAAGATAGGAGGCGTTGATATCACCTCGCTCTCTGAGGTAGAACTTGCCCAGTGGCGTGCAACGAATGTAGGTTTTATCTTCCAGTTTTATAACTTGATACCCGTCCTTTCGGCTTTTGAGAATGTGGAACTCCCGCTTCATCTGACAGGACTTTCGAGAAAGGAGCGGCGGGAACATGTGGAGATGGCTCTTCGTCTGGTTAACCTTTCTCATCGGATGGACCATTATCCCAAAGAGCTTTCCGGTGGCGAACAGCAAAGGGTTGCCATCGCCCGCGCCATCGTTACTGATCCAACCATCCTCGTAGCGGACGAACCGACGGGTGACCTGGACCGTGTCTCCGCGGAGGAGATCCTGGATCTGATCGAGCGCCTTAACAGGGAATTGAGAAAGACCATCATCATGGTAACTCATGACCCAAGGGCGGCCAAGAGAGCGCAAATCCTCAGACATCTGGAGAAGGGCGTTTTAAACAATGCTCATTCTCAAAATCCTCTTTAGAAACGCTTTTCGGAATAAACTTCGTACCGGGCTCACCATCCTGGGAATCACCATCGCTATCCTGGCCTTTGGGCTTCTCCGCACGGTGATCAGCGCCTGGTATTCAGGGGTCGAAGCCTCTTCAGCGACTCGGCTGATCACCAGAAATTCCGTATCCCTGATTTTTCCCCTTCCGTTTTCTTATAGAGATAGAATCCGTCAGATTAGTAACGTAAAAACTGTATCTTACGGAACCTGGTTTGGCGGCGTGTACATCGAGGAAAAGAACTTTTTCCCCAACTTTGCCGTGGAGCCCAGGACCTTTTTTGAACTCTATCCTGAATTTATCCTCCCTCCAAGGGAAAAAGAATCCTTTTTCAACGATCGGAAAGGTTGCGTGGTCGGGAGAAAACTTGCAGCGAGATTCGGATGGAAGATGGGTGATATCATCACCCTCAAAGGAGCCATCTTCTTTGGAAATTGGGATTTTGTGATCCGCGGAATCTATCGGGGAAGAGATAGAGACACAGACGAAACTCAGTTCATGTTTCATTGGGATTACCTCAACGAAAAGCTCAAAAAGACGCCACACCCTTGGGCTGGCCAGGTCGGCTATTATATGGTGGGTGTCACTCGTCCAGACGCCGCAACGGAGGTCGCTATCGCCATTGACCAAATGTTCAAAAATTCTCTGGCAGAAACCCTGACAGAGACGGAAAAGGCGTTTCAACAGGGCTTTCTGGCCATGAGCGGCGCCATCGTGATGGCCGTCCAGATTGTCTCTTTCGTGGTCATTGTGATCATTATGGCCGTGGGGGCGAACACCATGGCCATGACCACTCGAGAAAGAATCGGGGAATATGCTATTCTGAAGACGCTCGGGTTCGGAGGTAGACACATTGCCGGTCTGATCCTCGGAGAATCTCTGGTGATCACCCTGTTCGGTTGTGTTCTGGGAATCGTATTGACCTTCCCTGCCGCAAAAGTTTTCAGCAGCGAGTTAGGAGCCTATTTTCCAAATTTCAATGTAGAAAGGGCCACTCTTTTGTTCGATCTTTTAGCTGCATTCGCTGTTGCTTTGACGGCAGCGATTATTCCCACCCAACGGGCCATTAGGGTCAGGATTGCTGACGGTCTCAGGAGGATCGGCTAATGGCCATGTCGTTTTCCTATAACTTTCGTAACCTCTGGATCCGTAGATTGACGACTCTTCTGACCGTGTCAGGGATGGCCCTGGTCGTCTTCGTCTTCGCCTCTATCTTGATGCTTGCCGAAGGGCTCCGAAAGACTTTGGTGGAAACAGGCTCCTATGATAATGTGGTCGTCCTTCGCAAGGGCTCTAATTCCGAAGTGGTGAGCGGTGTCGGAAGGCAATCGGCCTCCATTCTGGAAACATTGCCTGAGATTGCACTTGGGCCAAAGGGCCAGAGACTCGTGGCCAAGGAGCTCGTGGTCCTGATTGCTCTTACGAAAAAAGGGAGTAACAGCCCTTCCAATGTGATCCTTCGTGGAATTGAAGAAAACTCCATTCTTCTGCGGCCAACGGTCAGGCTGGTGGAGGGACGCCTCCCGAGAGTGGGTTCACCTGAGATCATCATAGGAAGCAGTATCGCCCGCAGGTTTAAGGGTGCAGAAATCAATGAAACGATCCGTTTCGGGATGAGTGACTGGAGGATTGTTGGGATCTTTGATGCGGGGAACTCCGGTTTTAGCTCCGAGATTTGGGGAGATGTGGACCAGTTCATCCAAGCGTTTCGACGGCCCGCTTATTCTTCTGTCATATTCAAGTTACGGGACTCCTCAGAATTTCAGAATGTCAAATCACGTATTGA
>CAYMJV010000110.1:0-6175 GCA_964390545.1 uncultured Syntrophaceae bacterium | reverse complement strand
AATAGAAGACATCACCTATTGACAAAACCGGCCTGGTTGCTTTAACCCTTAAAGTGAAGCTTCCCGCCCACAGGGCGGGGCTTCACGGATAGCCGAGACTTTCCAGTCTCGGCGAAAATGCGGTTGCCGGACAAGAATGTCCGGCCTATCGGGTTTTGAAATCGATGCATTCATCCCCGCCCACAGAGCGGGGCACTCTGCAGCATTTTAGAAAAGAAAGGAATTTTATGCCGAACGGATACAATGGAAAGATATTGAGAGTGGATCTGGACAGGGAATCCATAACTGTTGAGGAACCACATGAAACTTTGTACTGCCGCTACATCGGAGGGGGAACGCTCGCTCTACATTATCTTCTGAACGAGCTGAAGCCAAAGTCAGATCCCCTAGGACCGGAAAACATCCTGGTTTTTGCAGGATCAGTCATCTCTGGGACGCCTGCGACCGGTTTAAGCCGTTTCTCTGTGGCAGCAAAATCCCCGTTAACCAACACCTTTGGAGAGGCAGAGGCAGGAGGTTGGTGGATTCCTGAATTAAAATTTGCTGGATACGATGCGATCGTCATCAAGGGGAAAGCAAACAGACCTGTCTATCTCTGGATTCACGATGGTGAGGCTGAGATCCGTGATGCCCGCCACATCTGGGGGAAGTTTTCAAAAGAGACTCAGGAAGAGATTCGAAAGGAACTCGGAGATGAAAGGATTCGAATTGCCTCAATTGGCCCGGCTGGCGAAAAGCTGGTGAGGTATGCCTGCATTCTGAATGAACTGAAGCACGCCAACGGAAGAACCGGATTGGGTGCCGTGATGGGATCGAAAAACCTCAAGGCCATTGCCGTGAGAGGAAAAAAGAGGATGGAAGTGGCTGATGAGGAGTCTGTCAAGAGACTGACCAAGTGGCTCAAGGATACCTACGAAGAACCTTATTTCAGTCTTGGCAATCTGGGGACAGCGCGCATCACAGTGATGGTGAGTGAACAGGGTATCCTGCCCTCCTATAATTTCCGGGAAGGGTCTTTTGAGGGAGCCGAGGCTATTAGCGGTGAAACTATGTCTAAAACCATTCTGGTCCGCCGGGGGACATGTTATGGCTGCTTCGTCCGATGCAAACGGGAAGTCCAGGTGACGGAACCTTACTCCGTGGACCCTATCTATGGAGGGCCGGAGTATGAAACCGTGGCTGCCTTTGGCTCCAATTGTGGCATTGATGATTTGAAAGCGATCTCATATGTGAATCAACTCTGCAATGCCTATGGTCTGGATACGATCTCAACAGGAAGCCTCATTTCCTTTGCCATGGAGTGTTATGAGAATGGTATCCTCAAGAAAGGGGATACAGGGGGGATGGACCTTCGGTTTGGGAACGTAGAGGCCATGATCAGAATGGTAGAGATGATTGGAAAGCGCGAGGGTCTGGGGGATATTCTTGCCGATGGGATCACTTCAGCAGCAGAAAAGTTCGGAAAAGGGGCTGACCGTTTTGCCATGCATGTGAAGGGAATGCCTCTTCCTTTCCACGAACCCAGAGGAAAAGCCGGGGTAGGCCTTGGTTATGCCATATCCCCAACTGGACCCGACCATATGGAATTTCCCCATGATCCTTTTTGGTCTACGGAAGCAGGGACTGCCCTTCTCAGGCCTTTCGGAATCCTTGAGCCTGTCGATGTTCTTGACTTAGGGTCTAAAAAGGTCAGGCTCTTTGTCTATCTTCAGCAGTATTGGGACCTTCTCAACTCCTTAGGCGTCTGTATGTTTACGACCAAGCCTTTTGGACCCCATACCTTCAACGGGATCGTCGATTATGTGAAAGCGGTGACGGGCTGGCAGACCAGTCTCTTCGACCTCCTCAAAGTGGGAGAAAGACATATCAATATGGCAAGAATATTCAACCTCCGGGAGGGCTTCACATCTAGGGACGACACTCTTCCCGATCGCCTCTTTAACCCCATGGAAGGAGGAACATTGAAGGGAAAGAAGATTGATAAGGAACAATTCTCAAAGGCAATCGAAACTTATTACCAGATGATGGGTTGGGATCCAGAGACCGGCGTTCCGAAGAAAGAGAAACTGGCAGAGTTGGATCTTGATTGGCTCACCTAATTTCTGAAGATCAGGATTTGCCTAACAGATTTGGGAGTAAATTAAGGATGAAAAAGAAGATTAAGAAGAAAGAAGAAAGTGGAGTTGCGTCATCAAAAAGCAGATTACCTTATATCAAAAAGATCGATGGACGTGGCAATCTTCAGATATGGATTGTTGACGGCAGCTATATTCGGAGCCATATCGACGAAGAATTCACCAATTTCGGTCAGCATCATAGCTTCTCTTATATCCCCAAGAACGAACTCTGGATTGAAGAGGAAACCAAAACAGATGAGAGGCGCTTTTTCATCGATCATCTTTTAGTGGAGCACCGGCTTATGTCACAGGGTGTACCCTATAATAAGGCTCTGGAAGAAGCGGACAGGGTAGAACGGAAAGAGCGCCGCCGCGCAGGAGATGTAGGCCGCCTAACCCACCATGGAAAACAGTTACCTGACGGCAAGGAGGTGCACCAACGGCTGTGGAAAAAGCTTGAGAATGGCCTCAGCGTCTGGATCGTCAATGGCCGCCTCGTACGCAGCGTGTTCGACATCGACTTTACAGAAGGCGGTCATGACTATGTCTATGAATTTGTGCCGGAAAACGAAGTCTGGATTGACGATGCCATTGAAGAGAAAGAACGGGGTTATGTATTACTGCATGAGCTTCACGAACGAAATCGAATGGCCAGTGGTTGGTCCTATAATAAGGCTCATGCAGAATCTAGCCGCGTCGAATATCGCTGCCGCCATCATCCTGACGAATTGCACGAGGCTCTGGCAGCAGAGGGTTGGGAGTAATCGAAAATAGAGATACATTCCGTTTTTCAAACCACCAGGCTTCTTTTGCAAAGGAAGCGTTATACACACTTTCAGTGTAAATCATCAGCCCTAAATGTAGACTGATCCTCACTCTTTCTAGGTGGAGTCTTTAGCCTGAGCTTTATCTGACAGCGCCTGTCAAGTCGAATAGTAGTCAGAAAATCTGATTAGAATGCCACCCAGACTAATCGACGAGAAGCATCTCAATGCCCTCCGGATGCTTCTCGAATGGAAATTTAATCGACATCCCAACATTCTTAAGTGTCTTCTTCACATTCACACCCAGGGCATGCTCAGGATATCGCGCCATCCTTTTGCTTTCTGCTTAGGCATGATTAGCCCCCCCTTGCTGAAATGATCACCCTGTAAGACCTGACACTATAATCTAAGAAATTTCTTGCCAGCTTTTCAGAGTACCAGAAAAGATTGAATGAAAACGTAAAGACCAAACTCTATGAAAAAAGTTGTGACTGAAATGGAGAGAGCGTATAATGAGACCTTATAAGGATGGAATTCTGCGCAGATCCACTCGATGGATCAGGACGTGAGTGATATCCATCTATGACAAAGGAGTCCAGGTGATGCATTCAAAAAAGAGAGACAAATCCCTGCTTTTGGGAGTAATTCCCGCTGTTATCACGCCCATCCACAAAGATGGAAAGATTTATGAAAAACTGCTCGAAAAACAGGTTGCCTATTTGTCCGATGCGGGTGTTCATGGTTTCTTGATAAACGGGACCACTGGAGAAGGTGCCTTCCTTAGTCGCGAAGAGAGGAAGAGGAACTTTGAGGTGATTCGGTCTGTCTCTGGAAGAAAACAGTTTCTCTGCTTGACCTTCCCCTTGCCTTCTACAGATCTCGTCGCTGATGAGATCGCTGCCTTTGAACCTCTTCAGCCGGATTTCATCGTCGCCACCACCCCTTATTACTATACCGTTTCCCAGAAGGAAATCATTCGACATTATCGGGAGATTGCAAGCCGGTCGCCTTTTCCAGTAATTGTCTATAACATCCCCCAATGCACTTTCAATAAGATAGAATATGATGCCATGCTTGAGATCGCTTCGCTGGAAAATGTAGCAGGTTTGAAAGATAGTTCGGGCGATTTTGTCACTTTTTCCCGTGTGACGCTTCACGGTACTAAGAAAAACTTCGCCTTGCTTCAGGCGGAAGACTATCTCAATGCGGACTCTTTGATGATTGGATCTCCAGGAATCGTAACGGGTTTAGGAAATATCTGGATTGAACCTTATATCGAAATATATCAAGCCGCACAACAAGGCGATTTTCCGAGAGTTCGAAAGATTCAAGCCAAGATCAATAAACTCTACGAGGTCATTCGAACCGTAGGAGACAGAGTGGTTCCCGCCGTAAAGGGAGCAGTGTCTCTTCTTGGAAGGTCTGAAAAATGGGTGAAGGCTCCGATGCTTCCTCTTGAAGAGGAGGAACTGTCTCGGGTGCTGAAAATCCTCAGGGATCTGGGTCTAAAGACAGCTTAACCACCAACCCATGAAGGTATAGAAGCAGGGGATTGATCAAAAATGACGGAAAGAATCTTTTTGGGCATCGATGTGGGAACGGGCAGTGCGCGGGTAGGTGCCTTTGACCGGCAAGGGCATTTGAGAGGCAAGGGAGAGCATCCCATTAAGGTCTGGAGGCCCAAGCACGAATTCGTTGAGCAATCCTCGGAAGACATCTGGAAGGCTACATGCAAGGCCATGAGAGCTTGCCTCCGTACGGGAAGGATCAATCCTAAATCAATCGGAGGCCTCTCTTTTGATGCTACCTGTTCCCTTGTGGCACTGGGCGAGAACTTTAGGCCAATCACTGTCTCTCCGTCAAAGAAAGAGAATCAGAATATCATTGTATGGATGGATCATCGAGCGATCGAGCAGGCTGAACGGATCAATCAGACCGGTCATGAGGTCCTCAAGTATGTCGGTGGCCGGATATCCCCTGAAATGGAATCCCCTAAACTGCTGTGGATCAAGGAGCATTTGAGGGAGACCTGGAAGAGGGCCAGGAAATTCATGGACCTCGCTGATTATATGGTCTACAGGGCTTCAGGGAACGACATGAGAAGTCTCTGCACCACAGTGTGCAAGTGGACATACCTCGGTCACGAGGGACCTTCGGGCACCTACCGGCCTGGTTTTTTTGAAGCGATCGGGATCTCCGACCTTTTTGACAATGACCGGGTCCCTCCTACGGCCCACCCAATGGGCACCGTGGCAGGAGGATTGACAAAGAAGGCCGCAAAGGATCTCGGCTTGATTCATGGAACACCGGTGGGAGTGGGTATCATTGATGCTCATGCTGGGGGAATCGGATCGCTTGGTCCGGTTTTGCAAGAGGCTACAGTGGAAGAAGATCCCTTTAGGAAAAGCATTGCGTTAATCGCCGGGACATCTTCCTGTCATATGGGAGTATCTCCTACTCCAAGGTTCATTCAAGGGATCTGGGGGCCATACTATGGAGCCATGATTCCAGGAATGTGGCTTAATGAAGGGGGACAATCGGCCACCGGTTCCTTGATTGATTTGGTGATCAGAAACAATTCTTCATATCCGGACTTCGTTAAAACCCCCAAGACAAAGGGGCCCGATATCTTCACAATTCTGAACCGCATGATCGACGCGATGAAAAAGAAGGATGGATGGATGATGGTCCGTAACCTCCACGTATTGCCTTATCACCATGGGAATCGATCTCCTCGGGCAGATCCCTATGCAAAGGGAATGGTCAGCGGCCTCACGCTTAACGAGACTCCAGACGATGTGGCTCTTTTATATTATGCAACGATACAGGCCATTGCTTACGGAACAAGGCATATCATTGAGGCGATGAATGAGAAGGGATACGACATTCAAAATATCCACGTTACAGGAGGCCATCTGAAAAACAGGCTTTTTATCCAAGAAAATGCTGACGTCACGGGCTGTAAAATTATTCTCCCAAAAGAACCAGAGGCGGTCTTACTGGGGTCTGCGATCATTGCTGCCGTGGCTGGTGGGGAATTCTCGGATATTCTCCAGGGAATGAAGTCGATGAGTCATGCGGCAAAAGTGATTGAACCAAATCCTTCCACAGCCCCATTTCATGATGCCAAATACGAGATCTTCAAGCAGATGTACGATTTCCAGAAAAAGATACATCAGAAGGTGGAGCAGGTGTTGATGGATTAGAGATTTCGATTATCTAGCCAAAGATATTTGAAATTTCCCCTCACCCTTCCCCTCTCCCCAGCGGGGAGAGGGCGGGGGTGAGGGGGCA
>CAYMJV010000109.1:0-6179 GCA_964390545.1 uncultured Syntrophaceae bacterium | reverse complement strand
TCAATACAGCCAGAGCCATCCACACCAATCTCTTGGTTGTCTGGATGATCTTCGGATTCATGGGAGGGACGTACTACATCGTTCCAGAGGAATCCGGGACAGAGCTCTTCAGCAAAAAACTGGCTAACCTGCAATTCTGGCTTCTCCTTCTGGGCGGTCTGGTAGGTGTTCTTGGATTCCTCTTCGGCTGGACTGCAGGAAGGCCCCTCCTGGAACTACCTGTGGAACTCAAGTGGGCAATCGTGTTGGTGGCCTTGGTCTTTATCTTCAATGTTTTCTTCACCATGATCCGCACAAAGAAATGGACAGCCATTCAGGGGATGCTTTTAGGGGGCATCGTGATGCTGGCTGTCATGTGGCTCTTCGGGATTCCTTTCTTTAAAAACCTAACCCTTGACTATTACTACTGGTGGTGGGTTATTCACCTCTGGGTAGAGGGAGCCTGGGAACTGATCGCTGCCTCAATCATGGCTTTCGTCTTGTTGAAGATTACAGGTGTGGAACGCCAAGTCATTGAGAAATGGCTTTATGTAGAAGTGGCCCTGGTTTTAATCACAGGAATCATCGGAACGGGTCACCATTATTACTGGATTGGAACTCCCAATTACTGGCTCTGGTGGGGGGGGATCTTTAGTGCCCTCGAGCCTCTCCCCATTCTTTTCATGGTCTTCGATACCGTCAACCATGTGAGACACAAGAAACTCGAGGTCACCAATCGAATGGTCCTCTATTGGGCGGTCGGGTGTGCCATTTTTCATTTCATTGGCGCAGGGGTATGGGGAATGATCCACACCCTGCCTGCAGTTAACCGCTGGACGCACGGAACCCAGGTAACGGCCTCTCATGGCCATATGGCCTTCTTTGGGGCTTATGCCATGACGATCATCACCGTCATCTATTATGCCCTGCCCAAGTTAAAAGGCATGCAGCAATTCAATCAGAGAAAGGGATTTTGGGCCTTCTGGATCACAACTACCTCTATGATGGCAATCGGCTTAGCCTTTGGGGCTGCAGGCGTAGTTCAATCGTATATGCAAAGAGGTTTGGGAATCGATTTTCTCACAGTCCAGGGATTCATGAGACCCTGGTTTATGGCGGTCTTCTTTTCAGGCCTCGGATTCTTTGTAGGAGTTTTAATCTATGTTGTTGATGTACTAACTTTAGCGTTGAAGAAGACCTAGGTGATAGGTCTTAGGTTGTAGGAGTTGCGAGGTTTGAAATTCAAAATTCGCAACAATTTAGGAATTTAAAAAATCTTAAAACAAAACGGTTGGATAAGCCTGTCATTCCTGCGGAAGCAGGAATCCAGATATTGCTGCTGTCCTGGATTCCCGTTTTCACGGGAATGACACCACAAGTGAAACAGAAAGTATTCTTTTCAAAGACCTAAACTGATACCAAAACTCAAAATTGACCATGTCAGTCATTGCTGAGACCATCGATATTATCATCGAGAAGTCCCCTACCCCACTGGAGGAAATATGGATCGATGACTTAGCCATCGGCATCTTCTTCACCGGGGTGAAGCTTTCAACAGGTCATGCCGGTTGCGCTTTCACCCCGATTGGAGAGATCCCCGAAGCAGTCTGTTGCCCTACCACGGCCGCCCGGATGCCTCAGGCTGGGGAACTCGAAGGCACCCCGATTTCCGAAATCATCAAATATTCCCTTGATCCCAATGTGGTGAAAAGTGCTATTGGTGTGGCCACCCTGAATGCCCTCTCCCAGTTGATCTTAGAATCACCCGATGGAAAGGAATACGACATGATTAGGGACCGAGATGGATTCAATCTCTTGAGCATTCAGCCCCATGAGACGGTATCGTTGGTTGGAGCCTTCGGTCCTTATATTCGCCGGCTCAAAATGATGGGGAATCCCTTTTTTATCATCGAGAAGAATTCACAGACCCTGAGGCTTGACGAGATGAAACATTTTAAACCCGAATCTGAGATGAGGGATTCCCTTGAGAAATCAGGTGTGGCCATATTGACGGGCACGTCCATTGTCAATCACACCATTGATCAGATCTTCTCCCTTCTTAGAAATGGAATTCGGACGGCTATTATCGGGCCGACGGCCAGTATGATTCCCCATGCCTTCTTTAAAAGGGGTGTCCGTATCATGGCTGGGGTCCAGATCTCAAATCCGGATTTGATGATCAAGATTCTGAAGCAGGGTGGCTCGGGTTACCACCTTATGAAAGAGTGTGGGGGGAAGATTGCCTTTGTCAAAAAGATAAATGTCTTGGCTTAACCTTCTCTGTGATATAATTTTCCAAGAATTGGCTAAAAAGAAGGGGGGACTTTGAAAGCCAATTATCTCGTATTCTCTCCTTTACATACCCCTTCTATTATGCTACACGAAAGAAATTCTTCGTATCCGCCTATGCAAATCATCAGCCTCTTATTGTTTCAAGGGAAATCTCTATGAATATTATTGACCTGAAAGAAAAGGAAATCTTCAAAAAAGACGATCGAGGGTTCGCCAACTTGGTGGAGGACAAATACCTCCAGATCAATCAGGTCTGCCTTGAGCAGGGCCAGCAGGTTCCTCAACACAACGCCAACTCACATGTGACCCTCATAGTCATCCACGGGGAGGGAACGTTTCAGGTAGGAAACGAGGTAAGCCGGATGGGACCTGGGAAGCTCCTCAGAGTTCCGTTTCAGTCACCCATGAATATCAAGAACGAATCGAAGGAGAGGCTGGCTTTTTTAGTGATTAAAGCTCCCCATCCGAATGAGATGAAATGAGAGGCCCACATGTATCCTTCATATCAATTCTGTCATTCCCGTGGAAACGCCTGCCTGCCGGTAGGCAGGGGAATCCAGACGTCGTCCCTGCGAAAGCAGGGAACCAGAAACATAAGAAACTGGATTCCTGTTTTCACAGGAAACCCTGGATTCCTGCTGGAGTCTATCCCGTACTTGATACGGGGCAGGAATGACAAGCCCGGTTTGGCAGCCCCTCCCCCTTGGGGGGATGTACGGAGGGAGAGGCATGGGGACGGTGGAGAAGTGTGCGATGATTAAAATCAAAAGAGTTTACGATGCGGCAACACCGGATGATGGCATCCGAATACTCGTTGACAGGCTCTGGCCGAGAGGGTTAAGCAAAGAAAAGGCAAAAGTTGATTTATGGTTAAAGGAGATTGCCCCAAGCAACGAGTTAAGGAAGTGGTATGCCCATGATCCGAAAAAATGGACCGAGTTTAGGAAAAGGTATTTTAACGATTTGGACACCAAAAGAGAACTTGTAAATCAGATCGTCCAAAAAATGAAGGAGGGGGATGTTACCCTGCTTTACAGTTCCAAGGAAGAGAAAATTAATAATGCAGTTGCGCTGAAGGAATATATTATAGAGCATGGAATACTGGAATAATGGAATAGTGGAATAGTGGAATATTGGGATGGAGGGATTAGGGAATTGGATTAATCTAAAAAGGAGGAGGGAAACATGAAACGATCCATCTTTCCAACATTTCTTCTTATCTTCGTGGTGGTGATTTTTGTCTCTCCAGGTTTTGCGCAGGTCTGCGTTGATTGCCACAAGAAGGTTACACCGGGGATTGTCAATGACTGGCAACTGAGCAAACATAGTCAGCAAAAGATCAACTGCTCAGAATGTCACGGCGATCAACACAAGTCTGCTCAAGATGTCGCTAAAGCGAAGATTCCAACACCCGACACCTGCGCCGATTGTCATGAAGCTCGAGTAAAGCAATTTAAGGCTGGAAAACATGCGGCAGCATGGGCGGCCATGAAAGCGATGCCCACGGCACACTGGCAGCCCATGGCTCTCATGGAGGGGATGAAAGGTTGTGGCGGCTGTCACAAGCTCGGGCTCAAGACCGAGGCCGAAATCAAAGAGCTCAAAAAAGGCGGAGCAGGATTCGGGGTGGCTTCCTGCGATGCATGCCATACCCGGCACACCTTCTCAGTTCAAGAAGCCAAGCAACCTCAAGCATGCCAGACCTGTCACATGGGCTTTGACCATCCGCAGTGGGAGATGTACTCCGGGTCCAAGCATGGGGTCCGATATCTGTTAAAGCAGAACAAGACACTTCCACAGACCGTTGCTGCGCCCACCTGCCAGACCTGTCACATGCAAGCAGGCAATCACGCCGTGCGCACAGCTTGGGGATTTCTTGCAGTGCGACTTCCAATGCCGGAGGACAAGCAATGGGCTGCTGATCGGGCCACCATTCTTCAAGGCCTTGGAGTGCTCGATCCGGACGGAAAACCGACAGGTCGACTCGACGTTGTTAAGGCAGCTGATGTGGCACGACTCACCCAGGAAGATTGGCAAAAAGAGCGGGATAAGATGATCAAAACCTGCAATCGATGCCACTCGGTCAATTTCGTTAAGGCGGAGCTAGCAAAAGGCGATCAGATGGTCAAGAATGCGGATCGTCTGATGGCCGAGGCCATTCTCACCGTAGCAGGTCTATATAAGGATGGAATTCTCCCCAAACCTCAAAACTATGCTTATCCATTTCCAGACCTCCTTACCTTCCACGATGCCCCGACGACGATTGAGCAGGAACTCTTTGTCATGTTCCTTGAACATCGGATGAGAACCTTCCAGGGAACATTCCATGCCAATCCTGATTATTCTCTATGGTATGGGTGGAGCGAGATGCAGAGGAGTTTGACAGAGATCAAGGAAAAGGCAGCCGAGATGCGTGAAAAAGCAAAGAAATAAGTAATTCCCCCTCTCCTCTTTTACAAAGAGAGGGGGAATTAAGTTTACTGTTTAGTCATTCCTGCGCAGGCAGGAATCCAGTCTTTTGAGATACTGGATTCCCGTTTCCACGGGAATGACCTAGGAGGGATCGGGAGGTTTAAAAATGGCCAAGAATGATCTCTATAAAAATCGGTTACAAAGATGTTGCCAATTAATGAAAGAAGCCACGATTGATATTCTCTTGCTCACCAAACCGGCCAATATGTTCTATCTCACGGGCGACGGCCGCCTTTGTTCTTATGCCATGATCACCCAGGGAGGAAAAGTCGCTCTTGGTGTACCCCAGACCGATGTGGAGGATGTGACAAAGGTGGCCCATTTCGACCACATCGTTGGCTTTGAGGATGAAGTGGGCATGATTCACTCCATTGCCCATAACTTCCAACACTTCGGAATCCAGCAGGGTGCCGTCGGACTCGAATATACCTACCTCACACAGTCGATGATGGCCATGCTGACCCATCCCCATGGAAAACCAGCAGGCGTCGCCGTCAAAGACTGCACCCACATTATGTCCGAGTTACGTATCGTGAAAGATTCCGAAGAGATTAAGCGCATATCTAAGGCCGCGAAGGTTGCCGAAAAAGGAATGGCAGCAGCTGTCAAGGCTGTGAAGCGGGGTGTCACAGAAAGCCAGGTGGCGGCCGCTGCAGAAAATACGATGCGGCAGGCAGGTGCTGAAGAGTTCTGGCGTACCTACGTATCCTCTGGCCCACGTACGAACATTGCCCATGGACTCCCCACGCAGCGAAAATTGAAAAACGGTGACCTCGTGATGATTGACATTCATCCCATTGTCAATGCTTACAGTGCAGACATATGCCGAACCGTATGCGTGGGCAAGCCAAAGGCCGAGCAACAAGCCGCTTATGACCTATATCTAAAGGCTCAACAGGCGACGATCAAAAAGGTGAAGGCAGAGGTTGGAATGGTTGAACTGGAGCAGACCCTTCATGGGATTATCAAAGAGGGCGGCCATGGAGATCATCTCTTCGGGCCACCCATCCATGGTGTGGGAATTGAATTTGAGGAATCTCCTTTACCCCCTGGCCACGCCTTTTTCCACGGAGAGAAGGAACCGCCACCGCTGGAATCCAACATGGTTATTGCCGTAGGCAATTGCGGATTATATACGGGTCCATGGGGAGTGCGTGTGGAGGATACGGTATTGGTCGGATCGGAAGGGCCGAAGGTATTGACGAGATATCCAAGACAGCTGAAAAAATGAATTATCGGATCGAGGGAATAGGGAATTGTTATGTCATCCACATCTATCCTGCCGAGTGAAAAATGACACGACTCGCGGGTGACGAAGACCCATCTGAAGAAGGGGACCATGAAAAAGAAGAGGATTGCCATTCTTACCGGTGGGGGTGATTGCCCGGGCATCAATGCCGTGATACGGGCTGTGACAAAAAAAGCGATTTACGAAA
>CAYMJV010000108.1:0-6382 GCA_964390545.1 uncultured Syntrophaceae bacterium | reverse complement strand
AGGACAACCATGACAGGAAGTTTCCCCCATTCCGCAATTCGAAAAGCCTGAAGGATTGTATCGAGGACTTCCTGGTTATTTTCGCAGTAGAGTTGGATCCATCCGGTATCGCGTTGGGAGAGGGAATCCGACTGATCGCTCCAAATGTTCCAAGGCGGACCAATCGCCCGATTGACATTGACCATCACAATCGGAAGCCTTGCTCCAGAGGCCCAGTGGAGCATCTCGTGCATGTAGGCCAACCCGTGGGAGGAGGTGGCCGTAAAACATCTCACCCCTCCTGTGGAGGCTCCGATGAGGGCGGCCATGGCGGAATGCTCTGACTCCACCTTTAAGAATTTGGTTCTTAAACGCCCGCTGGCAATGAGCTCGGAGAGTTCCTCCACGATTGTTGTTTGTGGAGTAATCGGGTAGGCGGACACGACATCGACACGGCTCAAGATTGCTCCGTAGGCCACCGCTTGGTTTCCTGTAATGACCTTTTTCATCGCGCCTCCTCCTCCAGGGAAATGGCCCTGCGGGGACATTCAACAAAACAGACTCCACAGCCTTTGCAAAAATCGTAATCCACCTGATGGAAGATCTTTCCTTCCCTCTTTAGGATGGAGGCATCTGGACAGAAGATGTAGCAGTTCTCGCACTCATTACAGGTCCCGCAACTGAAACATCGCTCTCCTTCCATCAAGGCAGCCTCTTTTGTAAGCGTGGCGGTCACTTCTCCGAATCCCTTCTTCCGCTCTCGAAGCGGCCGCTCCTTTTCTCCCTGCCTCTTCGAAGGTTCGAAATAGTCCATATTCAATTCTTCAAAATCGACGATATGGGGACTCTTCGATCTCTCTCCCGGATTGAGATACCTGAAAATCGAAAGGGAAGGACCGTCCCCTATAAGAATTTGGCGAATTGCCTCCTCAGAATTCTTGCCTCTTAAGTGACAATCGATCGCCATGGCCGCCTTCTTCCCCGAACCGATGGCATAGGCGACGGTACGCTGGGTTGTTGCAACATCTCCTCCTGCAAAGATCCCCTCTACGGCTGTCCTTCCGTCCATCTGGGTAAGAACGATTCCCTCTTTCTTGCCCATCCCTTTCGGAAGAAAGGAGGTCTCAATCTCTTCACCCGCGGCTACGATCACGCTGTCTGCTTCAACAAAAAAATTGGAGTTCGGGACAGGTTCAGGTTTTCTCCGTCCGCTCTCATCCTTCTCTCCAAGCTCCATCCTGAGGCATTCAAGCCTTTTTAGTCCGTTCTTTTCCTTGATCCCGATGGGATTGACCAGATACCTGATCTTCACCCCTTCTTCGAGGGCTTCAACAATTTCCTCTTCAAAAGCCGGCATCTCCTCCCTCGAACGACGATACAAAACGGTTGCCTTCTTTCCTAGCCGGATCACGGAACGGGCCACATCCATCGCTGTATTTCCTCCACCGATGATAGCAACCCTTTCACCCACTTTTGCTTTCCCAGTTAGATTGATTTTTTTCAGAAGATCGAGCCCGCTCAGGACCCCTCGTCCTTTCTCTCCAGGGATCTTAAGGCCTCTGCTCAGTTGGGCTCCGGTAGCAATAAAAATGGCCTGATAATCGCTCAAAGCCTCCATCTGAATCTTCTCGCCAATAGGAATACCGGTGCGAATTTCTACCCCTAACGCTTCAATGTTTGAAATCTCTCGATCCAAGACATCCTTGGGCAACCGGTAAGACGGAATTCCCATCCTTAACATCCCACCCGCCAAGGGATAAGATTCGAATACAGTGGCATGATAATGGAGTCTGGCCAGATGGTAAGCACAACTCATCCCCGCTGGTCCAGATCCGATGATGGCGATCTTTTCTTTTTCTTGAGTCGAAATCTTCTCAACCTTTCTCGATCTTTGCGAGGCGAAGTCAGCGACGAATCGCTCCAAGGCATGGATGGCAATCGGTTCATCAAACCGTCCGCGATTGCACTTCGATTCGCAGGGATGAAAACAGACCCGACCACAGACCCCGGGAAAAGGGTTTTCCTCTTGGACCAGGCTCCAGGCCCCTTCAACATCGCCCTGATTCATCTTTAGGATGAAGGAAACGATGTCGTTCCCTGCTGGACAGGCTGCATTGCAGGGCGCTGTCTTATCCTCGTAAAAAGGTCTTTGGGTCCTCCATGCACCTGTCTTGTTCCAGTCCATGTGCCCAAGGGAAACAGAAATCTCGGGCATTTCAGAGGCACCCTTGAAAATGATCTGGTTAGACATTTCAGAACCCCAAAAGACTCAAACAAAGACATTTTGTATTGATTTAGATTGACATAATTTTGTAGGGCGTGATCCCCGATCACGCCTTCAAACGGTGCGTTCGGGGAACGCACCCTACATATGATGCAAATTTATCGAATTCGTTTGCATTAAAACTTCACTTCCTGATAGGCCTCTCTTGCCGCCTGGACATTTTCTCCTTTCTTTCCGGGAATTTCTTCCCGAATGGCCAGTGCGATGGAGTCGATCCCCAACAATTCGGTCACTTTTGAAAACGCCCCCAGAATGGCCGTATTGACGATTGGGCTCGTTCGGGAACCTAAACCATTTCGAATCGCAATACCAGTGGCATCCACCGTGGCGATCCGAAAATTCTTCAGGTGTTGAAAAGCCTCAAAAGAATGGCCTGAATTAATCAGGACCCACCCGTTCTCTTTAAGCCCTGAGGTCACATCAATGGCTGCGATCAGTGTGGGGTCCAAGACCACAATATGGTCTGGCTCGTAGATATTGACCCTCAGCTGGATGGGTTGGCGGTCCACCCTTAAAAAGGCCATGACCGGAGCGCCCCTTCTCTCCACACCGAAGGCAGGGAACGACTGAACAAAGAATCCCTCATGGAAAAAAGCGACAGCCAGAACTTTCGATGCCACCTGGGCTCCCTGCCCACCTCTTCCATGAAATCGAACTTCGATCATCACTGGCCTCATTATAATCCCCTCTGACCCCCCTTTCGAAAAGGGGGGAAGGGGGATTTAATTTTTTATCGAGTGGGATAAACCACGGTCAACGCCCTTGCGTTCTTCCTTTCCAAGGCTCTGTACGCGTGAGGAATAGAGGATTCAAAGTACAGTGAATCCCCTGGATAAAGGACGTACTGCTGGTTCTCTGTCCTGAACTCCAACACCCCTTCTAAGAGAAAGATGAACTCTTCTCCATCATGGCTGAAATAGGATAACTTCTCCACTTTTTTCCTTTTAAACTCCACCAGGAACGGTTCCATATATTTTTTCGATTTCTTATAAGCCAGGGCTTCATAATAATAGCCGCTCTCCTCCCTTCCAAAATATCGTGAGTCAATCACCTTGCTTTCGTCCTTCTTCACGAGGACAATTTTCTCTTCAGGGGAGTTACCCTGAAAGAAGAAACCAATATCGATATTCAAGGCTTTTGAAATCTTGAGCAGCGTTGCAATAGGAGGAGAGACCACCCCCTTCTCAATCTGGGAGAGAAGAGGTTTGGAAAGGCCTGTTCGATCCGAGAGGTCCTGGAGGACAAGACCCAATTTCTTCCGAAGTTTCCGAATCTTCTTTCCGATGTGAAGTTTCTTCACCTCATGTTTGATGTCATCGGAAACCACAATCCTCTTATAAATCCTTTTGAAAACGCTGTCAATAGTTTTTTCATCAAACTAAAAAAAGTTTTACTTTAACCAAATTCCCGCCATGGCCGAGCCTTCGCTCTTGAAGAGGGTGCCTTGATTCTTCCAGTCACGTATGGTAATTTGTCAATCTATTCCCACCCAGTCATTATCGGAAAGAGGAAAAGATGAAGACCGTGATCATGGGCGCAGGGGCCATGGGAAGTCTTTTTGGAGGCCTTCTTGCCCTTTCTGGAGAGGAAGTCTGGCTGGTTGACATTCGGGAAGACCACATCCAAGCCTTGGTTTCAACAGGCCTTACTGTGGAAGAGGGAGGAAAGAAGCAGAGGATCCCTGTCCATGCCACAAAAGAGACGGCCTCGATTGGAAAGGCGGACCTCATCCTCTTCTTGGTGAAAGCCTATCACACAGAGAAGGCTGTTTCCGATGCTCTCGTGCTTCAAAAAGAGGAAACGGTATTTCTGACCCTCCAGAATGGCCTTGGAAATGAGGAGGCGATCTGTAAACGAGTGGATCCAAGGAAGGTGATATTGGGGGCCACGAATCAAGGAGCTACTTTGTTAGGCCCGGGCCGCATTCGCCATGCGGGATCGGGGAAGACTCATATTGGTGAGTTAGATGGAAAGGTGACCGATCGAGTGACCCGATTTGCTCAGGTGTTTACCCGAGCAGGGATTGAAACGGAGGTCTCCTCGAATATCCAAAGCCTTGTGTGGAATAAACTCTTTATTAATGTTGGGATTAACCCAGTGGCCGCTTTAGCGGGATTAAGAAATGGACACCTCCTGGATTACCCTGAGACATTGAGATTGATGGAGGCGCTGGTGTCCGAAGCCGTGGCAGTGGCCAGAAAAAAAGGAATTCTGATCGAGGGGAATCCAATAGAGAAGGTCAAAGCCGTGGCGGAGGCGACGAGAGAGAATCGCTGTTCCATGGGGCAGGATTTTGATAACCGGAGAAAGACCGAAATCGATGTTATCAACGGAGCTGTGGTTCGAGAAGCTGAACGATTAGACATCTCTGTTCCTTATAATCAGATGATTACAGATTTGGTGAAAGTCATTGAAAAGCGATTCTAATTAAATCCCCCTCACCCACACCTCGGTTGCGAGTCATACCGACCTCTCCCCTGCCTACCGGCAGGCGGGCGCGGGGAAAGGAAAAGATCCTTTTTCCTCCCCTCCCTCCTCAATTTATTTCTGATTCTTCCTTTCTTGATCCCCCGAAGGACCGTCCAATGATATGAGAGCCATATTTTAGACTTGAAATCGGATGGGGTTTGAGATAACTTATCTTTTTAAAGGAGGTGGTGTTATGGCGATTTCAGCCTATGTTTTTATCGAGTGTACGGCAGGAGCTGCCAGGGATGTGGCCAAAGAAGCAGCTAAGATCCAGGGAGTGACGCGCGCCAACGCGACAACCGGCCCTTACGATGTGATCGCTTTGGTAGAGGCTCCGGACATCAATATCCTGGGAGATTTCATTGTCACCAAGATCCAGGGACTCTCCGGTGTACTGAGGACCCAGACCAACGTCATTGTCGGTTAAGGCCAGTACAATTTATGGCTATGCGCATAGCGCTAAGCGCCTAGCGTATTTTAGTGGAAAGGGGTGATGATATGGGAAGTGTCGTGAAGAAGAGGCGGAAGAAGATGCGAAAACACAAACACAAAAAACAATTGGACAGGGATCGTCATAAGAAAAAGAAATAAGGCTCCCTGATGCGTCGAACCTGGATTCATATTCTTCTTTTCATTTTGACGGTGGCCTCCACGTTGATTGTTGGAGGCCCCGCTTATTCTATTGCCATCATCCTGATCCTTCTCGGACATGAAATGGGTCACTATTTCACGTCCCGGAGGTATGGTATCAGAGCCACGCTCCCCTATTTCTTGCCCTTTCCCTTTTCACCCTTTGGAACATTGGGTGCTGTGATCCGCATGGAGGGCACGATCACCTCTCGAAAGAGCCTCTTCGACACAGGGGTGGCAGGGCCCTTCACCAGTCTTCTGCTCAGCATCCCTGCCATTGCGATCGGCCTAAGATTTTCCGAAGTGATTCCTACGTCTCAACTAAAAGAGGGAACCATCCTGCTGGCAGATCCTCTGCTGTTCTCCATTATTCAGCGCCTGGTGATGGGTGAGGTTCCTCAAAACTATGATGTCATGCTCCATCCCATTGGATATGCGGGATGGGTCGGCCTATTTGTGACTGCCCTCAATCTCCTGCCTGTTGGACAGTTAGACGGTGGTCATATCGCCTATGCTCTCTTTGGAAGGAGGAGTCGGATTATATTCTTTATTGCTATTGCCGTGATGGCTTATATCACCATCTTCCATAACCCCGGGTGGCTTCTCCTTCTCGTCCTCTTCATTCTTTTTGGCTTCCGGCATCCAGCACCCTTAGATGATCAAACACCTTTGGATGGAAAAAGAAAGTTGATGGGAGGGATTGCCTTTCTCTTCTTCTTCCTCTCCTTTACCCCTTCGCCCTTTCCCCAGCTCGCCGAAGAGATCAAGAAGGTCCTCCCCTGGTTTTAAATTTGGGATTTTTCAATTCTTATTGACTTTTTTGAATGAATTTTAGTACACTCTTATCGAAGTTACGTCCCCCCTTAGAACCTTCAACCTAAAAAGAATTCATACCAAAAAGGAGGAAACAACAATGTTACTCCGCCGCAGCTCACAGAAGATTGAGCTTCTTAAAAAGGTACCTATGTTCAGCAATCTTAGCCAACGCCATCTGAGAGAGATCTCCAAACATGCAGACCA
>CAYMJV010000107.1:2822-6542 GCA_964390545.1 uncultured Syntrophaceae bacterium | reverse complement strand
ACAAGGATGGCCCGTCAATACCCAAATGAGTTGACGCTGATTGCCACAGGTCCTCTTACCAATTTGGCTCTGGCGCTTCAAAAAGATCCAAAAGGGATGAAGAAACTGAAAGAAGTGGTGATTATGGGAGGAGCGGTTCGAACCAGGGGGAATATTACACCTTATGCTGAGTTCAACATCTTCTCCGATCCCTTAGCTGCAAAAACCGTCTTCGAATCAGGATTGTTGATCACCCTCGTCCCGCTCGATGTAACTCATCGAGTCACGCTCTCCCCCCAATGGATGGAGGATAAAATAACACCCCTAAAAAACTCCTTTTCTAAATTCACCATTGAAGCGACAGGATATGATACAATGGCTGAAAAGTTTCAAAATAAGCAACGGATATACCTCCATGATCCTCTGGCAGTGGGAGTGGTAATCGATCCTGGTCTGGTGAAAAAGGAAAGGGTAGCCATTCATGTGGAGACTGAAGAGGGAGAACATTACGGCCAAACAGCAGAAGTCGAAGAGGGGATGAAAACGGATGTATGTGTAGGAGTCGATCCAGAGAGGTTTTTGGAACTATTTCTGTCAAGTCTGAGTTGGAAAAAAGAGCGTTAAAGGACCGGCCGTACGGCCTCGAGGAGCATCCTGTCAGGAACAGGATTTGAGGATCGGCCTTGAAGGCCTTGAGGTAACTGCCTAAAGCGAAGCGTTCCTTAAACGGAGTGCTCCTTAAGCGAAGCGATCGGTTTTGGGGAGATTCATGAAAACCAAGATTCTCCTTCTCGGCAGTTCCAATGTTGATCTCATTCTCAAAGTTCCCCGCTTTCACAATCCTGGGGAAACGATCATGGCAGAGGATCTGGTCACTGTCTTCGGCGGGAAAGGGGCCAACCAGGCCATTGCAGCAAAGCGTTTAGGTGGAAAGGTCGGTTTCATCACAAAATTAGGCGATGATCACTATGGGCAAACGTATCGCTGGTTTTTAACCAAGAATGGTCTTGATCCGAAAGGGATCCTCAAGGATAAGGAGCGTCCCACAGGCATTGCTTTAATTGAATTGAATCCAAACGGGGAGAACCGAATCATCGTCTCTGCCGGGGCAAATGGGTCAATTTCTGAAAACGAGTTAAGAAAGCTTGGCCCATCCTGGAAAGGGATCCATGTTTTCGTCACCCAATTGGAGATTCCTCTCCAGGCGGTCCACATGGGCTTAAGGATGGCTAAAGATCAGGGTGCCCTCACCCTCCTCAATCCATCCCCTCCTGTTCAGCTTTCACCGGATATCTTTTCATGTGTCGATTTTCTCGTGCCCAACGAATGGGAAGCCCAGTTGCTGACAGGGTTAAGAATGAGAGGGAAAGAGGACATCCGTAAGATGGGGGAGAGGCTGTTGGATATGGGCGCAAAAAATGTAGTGATCACCTTAGGCCCTCAGGGTCTCTTTTTCAATAATGAGAATGAGGAGGTCTGGATGGATGCCTTCAGGGTGAAGGCCGTGGATACGACGGCGGCAGGGGATGCCTTCATGGGAGCCCTTGCCTGCGGCCTCTCTGAAAAGAGGCCGATTCGAGAGGTCCTGAGATTTGCAAACGGAGCCGGAGCCCTTGCCACAACAAAGCTGGGTGCTCAGCCCTCCCTTCCCTCAAGAAAAGAGGTGGAGACCTTTATCTCCAGACAACCAAATCCCCCCTCTCCCCCCCTTTGCTAAAGGGGGGTTGGGGGGATTATAGAGAGCGGTGAGTCATGACGGAAAGGAGCATTTTATGAACGAAGTACTCAATGCCATCAAAAATCGAAGGACGATCCGAAAATTCAAACCCGACCCAGTGGATGAGGAGAAACTCAAGATGATTCTCGAGGCCGGGAGGTGGGCTCCGTCATTCAGCAATCTTCAGCCCTGGAAATTTTTTGTTGTCAGAGATCAAAAGCTCAAGAAAGAATTGGACAAGATGGCCAGAGAGACGGTCCTTCATCTGGGCATCAACGAAGCTCCTGTTGTCATCTGTGTCTGTGCGGAACGACGCATTGATCCTCTCCATGCCATTGAGGCTGGCGCTGCTGCTACACAGAATATGGCTTTAGCCGGACACAGTTTGGGGCTAGGAGTAGGCTGGATTGGAGTCTGGGGAACGGATGCTGAGCTGGCAATCCGAAAACTCCTTCAACTGCAAGAGACGACTCGCGTGGTTGCCCTGCTTCCCGTCGGGGTCCCGGATGAATCCCCAAAAGGCAATCGAAAACCCCTCGAAGAATTCATCCAGTACCGATGAGGATAATCTTTTCTTAATCTTGAATCCCAGCCAAGCGTTTGGCACATCTCTTTTTATATTCGGTGTCGGACTCCCTGAAAATCGTTAATCGGTGGGCGGCCGGAGAACCGCCGCCGTGAATGTCGGAGATCGTATCTGCACTCTCCATGGCCATTTTCTCAACCAGACGGAGCATCTTGATTCTCTTCTCCACCGGCACTCCCTTTGCCCCCTTCAAATATTTCTTCAGCAACTCCCCAACCTCAGGATTCTCGAAGTCTTTGTCAGAAGGCAGATCTGCCACGAATCCACCTGCAATGTCGATCATGAGACGAGTGGCTTCAGCCATCTCCTTCCCTTCATGAATCTTGGAAGCATTGGCCAGAACAGGATCGATGAAATAGGTCCCCGAGGGTTCCTTTTTCCCCTCATAGGAGGCAGCCAGACTGCAACCGTATAGGGTTTCGGCCCTGTGAATCATATCGATGACCTTCTCCTTATGGTGGCCCACCTTTGTCGTGCCGTTATAATCCATCATCATCAAGGCAGCGCCTGTCATGGCATCGATCTTTCCCGATTTACAGCCCCCGTGGGATTGACGGTGATAGGCCGAAAAGCGGCTCACCATCTCTGCTGCAAATTCAACCTCCCTGAACATGAAGACGCGCTCCCATGGCACCAACACCTCATCAAAGATGAGGGTCGGACAGTACTTGCTGTAACGGATGTTCCCACAATCAACCCCTTCGATCTCCCGGGTGTCCATAGAACTCCTTCCCACCACATGGATGAGCCCTTCCGTATCCGAAGGAATGGCAAAGGCTAGGGTGTAGTCCTCATCCCCTTTTTGCATCGCTCTTGTGGGAAGGACAATAATCTCATGGGCACTCAAGGAGCCTGTCTGGTGAACCTTTGCCCCTCTGACGATGATCCCTTCTTTGGTCTGGTCGACCACGCGGAGGTACATATCTTTGTCGGGCTGTTCGTTAGGACCCAGACTCCGGTCTCCTTTGACGTCGGTCACGCTGGCATTTGCAGCCAGATCGTTCTTCTGCACATATTTCAAGAAATCCATGAATCGATCGTAATAATGGGTCCCGTATTTCTTATCGATATCATAGCACACGATCGAAAGGGTACAGAGGCAATCCAAACCCGTGCATCTCTGATGGCAGGTCCCCACATAGCCTCCCAAGACCCGATTGATTTTCACCCTGGCTACGAGATCTTCGATGGACTGGGGTGGGAGGGTGAACCGGTTGATTGGTTCTTTCGTGAAAGGTGAGATCGTGGTGATGAGATCCTTATATTTGTCGTTACTCACCAGCTCATACGTGGCACCCGTGGCATTAATCCCTGCGCGAATCCTGGGATTGTCCACCACATTCTTTATCTTCTCACCAAACATATAGGCTGTCGGTTTCAATTTTCTTAAGCTCGCAACATATTGTTCAAAGGTCTTGATCGCCATCGTTTTCCTCCT
>CAYMJV010000107.1:0-2722 GCA_964390545.1 uncultured Syntrophaceae bacterium | reverse complement strand
GCCTTCTTCGGTACGCTCACCTCAATGGCCTTCTCCATCGCTTCCACGGAGAGAAGGTCTGTTTTCTTCAGGAGAGCTCCCAAGATGATCAGGTTCGCCACAACGATGTTACCCATCTCCTTATCGGCGATGCTCGTGGCGGGAACGGAGAGGATTTCATAATCCCCTGGTTTCGCTCCCTTGACCAGATCCGAATCGATCACGAGAAGTCCTTTCGGTTTGATTCGATGTATATATTTGGAAAGGGCATCCTCAGCCAGGGCAATCAGGATATCCGGCTTTCTCACCTGAGGATCGGTGACAGGTTCTTCAGAGATGATCACCTCTGCCCTTGTGGAGCCTCCTCTCAACTCTGAGCTGTAGGATTGGGTCTGAACTGCCTTCTTCCCTTCAAAGAGAGTGGCTGCCGTCCCCAGAAGAATTCCTGATAGCACGACGCCCTGACCTCCCAGTCCTCCAATCAGTATCTCTGTGCGACTCATTCGACTCCTCCTCGCGCTTTCTTCTTCATCTTTTTCACTTCTTCCAGCATCTCTGGTTTCTCCATGTCGACCAGCTCTCCGACTACGATTTTGTCCTTCAACTCCTCTTCGGAGAGCTTTGCTGCTTCCTTGGGTGATACGGACCGCTTCTTATAGTCTTCGAGCATCTTGACGGCACTCCCCACCCCGGTCTTTCTTCCAAATTGAATCGGGCACTGGGAGAAGACCTCGATGAAAGCAAATCCCTTCTTCTGGATCGCCTTCTTGATCGAGTTGGTTAATTGTCTTGGATGGGCCGCCGTCCAGCAGGCGACAAAGGAGGCTCCTGCAGCCATAACCAGCCTGGAGATGTTGAAGGTGTTTTCAACGGTGCCGTAAGGCGTAGTCGTCGTCTGAATGCCCATGGGTGTGGTGGGGGCAGCCTGGCCGCCGGTCATTCCATAAATGCCGTTATTGAGACAGATGACGGTCATCTCCACATTTCTTCGTGCGTTCTGGATCAGGTGATTTCCGCCAATCGCTACAAGATCTCCATCTCCGCTGACAACCATCACCTTCTTCTCCGGAAGGCCCATCTTGATCCCGAAGGCAAACGCGATCGGCCTGCCATGGGTCGTGTGAAGCACATCCGCATTGAAAAAAGGACTGGGAATCCAGGCTGCGCAGCCGATTCCTGACACAAAGACAAAATCGTCCATATCCATTCCGAGTCCATCGATGGCGCGAAGAATGCATTGGGCAACCGTCCCGTCACCACAGCCAGGACAGAAGGTCGTCTGAGTTACCGAGGGTCTTATAAATCGGTGATAGGGGTGGACAAGCTCATTCATTTCGCAACCTCCCGGATCTTGCTTAATATATCTTCTGGATCCTGAATCTCTCCAACCAGCCTCGGAGGTAGAAACGAGACCTCAGCAAAATGGGCTGCCTCCGCCTTGATGTAGGGGTAGAGTTGACCCAGATTGTTTTCTAAGACGATGACATGTTTTGCCTTCTTGGCCATCTTAGCGATCTCTTCTTCTGGAAACGGCCAAACCGTAATCAGCCGGAGAGTCCCGACGGAAATCCCCTCTTTTCTTGCCTGAGCGGCAGCCATCGCCGCTGCTCGGGCAACACCTCCATAGGAGACCAAGACGATCTCAGCACCTTCGTAGTCTCGTTCCACCAGGATGATCTCCTTTTTATGCTTGAGGATCTTATTGCTCAGTTTCCTGATAAAATTGTCCAATGCCGAGATGTCAATGAGGTTTCGCTTCCCATATTCGTCATGGCATGAGCTGGTGACGTGAGCTTTGAATCCCTTTCCAAAGATGGGCATGGGAGCCACATCTTCATCGAGAAAACCCCTGATCTTCTGGGGATCCGTCCCCGGTTCAGGGATCTTTCGATATTCCGTCTTGATCTTCTCCGGTCCCGGAATGATCACTTCCTCCCGCATATGTCCCACAAAAGCGTCGGAGAGAACGAAGACCGGAGTCCGGTACCTCTCAGCATAATTAAAGGCAATGACGGTATGGTCGAACATCTCTTGAGGCGAAGAGGGACAGAGGGCGATGATCTCATAATCGCCATGAGAACCTCTTTTCGCCTGAACCATATCGCCCTGGACACCGACCGTTGGCATACCCGTCGTGGGTGCTCCTCTCTGAACATTGACGATGACGCATGGCGTTTCTACACCGATGGCAAAGCCGATATTTTCCAGCATCAGACTGATCCCTGGGCCCGAGGTGACAGTCATCGCCTTCCTGCCCGCCCAGGAGGCGCCGACGACTGCTGCAATCGCACTGATCTCGTCCTCCATCTGGAAAAAAGCTCCTCCCACCAGTGGCAGGCGTTCGGCCAATCGGTTCGCCACCTCGGTTGCCGGCGTGATGGGATACCCTGCCGTAAACTCGCAGCCAGCAGCGATGGCACCTTCTGCACAGGCTACATTGCCCATCATGAAATATCTTCCTGTCAGCACACGGTTCGCATTCATTTTTTCGCTCTCCTCCGCAACTTTTCCTCCGAGACAACAATCGCTAAGTCAGGACAGAAGATCATGCAGTTTTCGCACCCTGTACATTGATCCTCTTTCGCCACCACCGGTGGCCGATAGCTTTTCTGGTTCAATGTTTCGGCTGGCTTAAAAACATCCTTCGGACAGACATAAATGCAGATGCCGCATTCATCGATGCCCTTGCATAGCTCGTGATAGATTCTTAAATCAGCCAATGTTCTTCTCCTTTCATACTCTC
>CAYMJV010000106.1:0-6602 GCA_964390545.1 uncultured Syntrophaceae bacterium | reverse complement strand
TTCGCCGAAGCGGCTTCGCGCAGGCAGGCGATCACGCCTTTAAATGGTGCGTTCGCCTGCCTGCCGGTAGGCAGGGGAAACACACCCTACATTTTTCTACATTCGAGGTTCAGGAGGATTTATGTCGAGGCTGGGTGTCAATATTGACCATGTTGCCACGGTAAGACAGGCCCGTGGGGTAATGTATCCTGACCCTGTCGCTGCTGCTGGCATTGTGGAATTGGCCGGAGCAGATGGTATCGTGTGTCATCTTCGCGAAGACCGGCGCCATATTCAGGATCGAGACCTCCGTCTTCTTCGCGAGGTCATCCAGACCCGACTCAATTTGGAAATGGCTGCTACAGAAGAAATGATCCGCATTGCCCTGGAGACAAAACCGGATATCGTCACGCTTGTCCCCGAAAAAAGGGAAGAGCTGACAACGGAAGGAGGTCTCAACGTGATCAAATCCTTCCAATCTCTGAAAAAAGCCATTCAACGGCTTCAAAAAGGGGAAATCCAGGTCAGTCTCTTTGTCGACCCTCGTAAGGATCAGATCAAAGCTTCAGAGGGAGTGGGGGCCAATGTGATTGAGATCCATACGGGTCACTATTGCGATGCTAAAACCCAGTCAGAAGCGGATGAGGAGCTGAAAAAGATTCTTGACGCCGTGGCAGAGGCTTCTCGATGTAATCTTCGAGTAGCCGCCGGCCATGGCCTCAACTACGTCAATGTCAGTAGAATTGCTGAGATCAAAGAGATCGAAGAATTGAACATCGGGCATAGCATCATTGCCCGGGCTGTTTTGGTGGGTCTTGATCGAGCCGTCCGCGAGATGATCGCGCTGATTAGATAGATGACGAAAGGGGCCAAGGGGTCTAGGGTTCTAGGGGTCAAGTGAAAATTTTTAGGACAAACCCTCGAACCCTTGAATCCTCGAACCCTGGAACCCTTCTATTTGGATATGGTTTTTGGTACCGGTATCGACATTGTGAATATTGAGAGGATCGAGCAGGTGATGGCCCGCTGGGGAGATCTCTTTCTTGGTCGGGTATTTACGGAGAAGGAGATCTTCTGGTGCCAACGACGGGCCCGACCCTCTGAATGTTTTGCCGTCTTTTTTGCAGCCAAAGAGGCCTTTCTCAAAGCGATCGGAACCGGATTGCGAAATGGAATTCAATGGACGGATATCGAAGTGGAGCACGAACCCTCAGGAAAACCTCGTCTCTCCTTCCGCCGAAAGGCAAAGGAGCTCCTCGAGACCAACCGGATTCAAAGGGCTTTTGTCACCCTTTCCCACGACCGACCTTATGCCGTGGCCCATGTCATACTGGAAGGGAGAAATGATGAAGGTAGCGACCGCTGAACAGATGCAGGAATTGGATCGAAAGGCCATCGAGACCTACCGGATCCCCGGCATTGTCTTGATGGAGAATGCAGGAAGAGGAGCCACGGAGGCCATTGCCAAAGCTTTTCCCGACCTTCAAAAAATGAAGATCGCGATCATCGCCGGGAAGGGAAACAATGGAGGAGATGGCTTCGTCGTTGCCCGATACCTCCTGAATTCAGGGGTCCATGTGAAGGTCTATCTGCTCGCCGACCCCAAAGCCCTCCGTGGAGAGGCGGAAACCAACTCTCAAATTTTCCAGCGGATGAAAGGAGAGGTGATCTCGGTTCCCTCTTCCAAAGATTACCAAAAAGTGAAAAAGGAATTGGAAAGGTTTGACCTCCTGATCGACGCCATTTTCGGTACTGGCCTTGATGCGGAGGTCAGAGGATATTATCGAGAAGTCATAGACCACCTCAACATCCTTCAGAGACCTATCGTCGCCATCGATATCCCATCAGGCCTGGATGCCAATTCGGGCAAACCTCTGGGAACAGCCATTCGGGCTTCTTTGACGGTGACCTTTGGCCTTCCGAAGGTAGGACATCTCATTCCGCCAGGACCGGAATATGTGGGAGAGGTTAAAGTCATCGATATCGGTTACCCCAAAAAATTGGTGGAGGAGGAAAAGATCCAGGCTCATCTTCTGGGCGAAGAGGAGATCAGAGCATGGCTTTCCATCCCCCGACGACCCAATACGCATAAAGGGGATTATGGCCATCTGCTCGTCATTGCCGGATCGGTGGGCAAGACGGGAGCAGCCGCCATGGCCTGCGAAGCTGCCCTCCGAATGGGGGCTGGGCTGGTCACGCTTGCCATTCCAAAGAGCCTCAATCCCATCATGGAGATGAAATTGACGGAGGTGATGACAGAGCCCCTTCCAGAAACTCCCAAACAGACGCTCAGCCTCCGGGCCTTCAGCTCCATCGTCCGACTCTGTGAAAACAAAAACGCCGTGATCATGGGTCCTGGAGTGGGAACCTTCAAGGAAACTCAATCCCTCATGGTCAAATTGCTCAGAGCCTTAGATATCCCGGTCATCCTCGATGCGGATGGGCTGACCGCTCTGACGAGCCAATCGAAGGTCCTTCCCATCTCGAATCGCTCTCTTATCCTCACACCCCATCCCGGAGAGATGGCGAGGTTGATTCGATCCTCTTCTAAAGAGGTTCAGGACGATCGAATCGGCATCAGCCGCAGTTTCTCCCAGTCCAATCATCTCTATCTCGTCCTCAAAGGACACCGCACCCTGATTGCGACTCCCAAGGGCGAGGTCTTCATCAATCCCACTGGAAATCCAGGAATGGCCTCAGGAGGAACAGGGGATGTGCTCACCGGGATGATCGGTGGCCTCATTTGTCAAGGGTTTGACATTCTCCAATCTTTACAGGTCTCTGTCTATCTCCATGGTTTAGCCGGGGATCTCATGGCCCGAGAGTTGGGAGAGAAATCTTTGTTAGCCACAGACATCATTCAAAAGATCCCGGAGCTGCTTCAGGGAAAGATTTGATACTTCGACGGCGCACCCTCGGCCTGAGCGTTCGACTGAGCTCACGCCGAAGTCAAACCCCGGGTGCTTGTCCTGAGCACAGTCGAAGGATCAAACCGGGGATAGTCGAAGGGTTGATTTCCACCCATTCTTCTTTTAAGATAAATAAAAATTAACCCACTCACACCAGGTGATGAGTGAATGGTTTGGGTGATTCGACCATCCAAAAGCGACTCACTTACACGAATCACTGCCACGGAGATGGGTTTCTTATGGATATGAGAAGCGAGATCAGAAAATTAGCCCGTACCGAGGAAAGCCCGTACCCTTTCCTCTCTCTCTACATCGATACGAAATGGGATGATGAGCAACAACGGGAACGGATTCGCCTTTTCACTAAGAATCAGCTCAAACGGGGATACGATCAGATCAAGGAACGAGAGGGTTGGCGAAATGCTTTTCTGGAGGATCAAAAATTGATCGAAAAGTATGTCGAAGGGCTGGTTCGCCGTGCCTATGACGAGGGGGTTAATGGGTTTGCCATCTTTTCGTGCAGCGGGAGGAAAGCCTTTCTCACCTATCCCTCTGCTGTCCCATACGAAAACGAATTTTTCCTTTCGAACCTCCCCATTCTTCGACCTCTGGTCCGTCTTTCTTCCCAGTATCAGAATACCCTTGCGGTGATGGTCGATACCGATTCTGCCAAATTGTTTGAAATCTCTTTGGAAGGATTAATGGCTGAATCCCATATCGAGAATTATGTCCCGGGCCGCCATGACCAGGGGGGTTGGGCTCAGATGCGGTATCAGCGGCACATCAAAGATCATATGGATAAGCATCACAAGGAGGTTGCAGAGCAGCTCACCGAACTTTTCGATTCTGGGAAATGGAAGAGAGTGGTTCTTATCGGCCAGGACCGAATCATCGCCAATTTCAGAGCTTTTCTCCCCGAACGGGTCCGACAGCAAATTGCGGACACGTTCTCCATGGATTTTTCAGAAGACCGCTCCACCGTCTTGAGGCGCGTCTCAGAACGTCTCCTTCAGAAGGAGAAAGAGGAGATATCCCGCCAGATTCACGAATTGAAAGAGAGGGCTCCTCAAAACGGGTTGGCCACTTTCGGTTTAAATGGTACCCTGGAGGCTCTGAATGGGGGCCAAGTTCACACCCTCTATCTCCTCACTTCCTTTTCTCATCTGGGAGGGAAGTGTAGCCGATGCAACGCTCTCGTACTCGCCTCTCCTTCAGGAGATCAGTCACTCCCCTGCCCTCTCTGCAAAGGAGTGACGAAACGGGTTGATTTGGGCGAGGAGAGCATGAAGTCCGTGCTCCGTCAAGACGGGGAAGTCAAATGGCTGGAGGAAAATGCCGTTCTGGGCGAGAACGAAGGCGTAGCGGCTTCTTTAAGATTTCGCCTTTCCCCTTGACCGACAGGGCCTTTCCCATGTAAAGGCGGGATCTCTGCGACAGAGGAGAGATTCGATGTATATTGAGATGAAAGTGAAGTTCCTGACTTTTGACTCCACATCCAATGGCTTCGTGGTCCTCTTGATGGACCTAGCCAATAAGACAGGCCTCCCCATCTGGATTGGACCTTTTGAGGCTAATGCCATTGCCATGAAGCTGAAGAAGATAGGCTCGCAGCGGCCCATGACTCATGATCTGATCCACAGTATTCTCAATAACCTCGAATCAAAAGTGATCAAGATTGTGGTCAATGACCTGAAGGAAAATACTTACTACGCCCTGATCTACCTCAATCGAAAAGGCGATGAGATCGTTATTGACTCCCGGCCCAGCGATGCCATCGCCATTGCCCTTGCTGTGGATGCCCCCATTTTCGTATCCGATCAGGTCATCGAAAAGGCGAAAACGATTGACATGGAGAAAGAAGGAGATCAATTGAAAGAGTGGCTGGAGAATTTGAACCCCGATGATTTTAAGTATAAAGCCTAACCGCATACTGTTTGAGGTTGGAGGTTAGAGGTTTTAGGCAAATTCCTTTGCCTCCGACTTCCATCCTCAAACCTAAGGCAATTTCTTGGAAGATGGTCTTTCAGACCAGCAACACCTCAGAGACAATTCGAATGGGTAAGCGCCTCGGCCGTCTCCTCCAACCCGGGGACGTTGTTGCTTTGGTAGGTGACTTGGGAACGGGAAAGACGCAGTTCATTAAAGGATTGGCTGAAGGGGTGGGCGTTGGGAAAGCGACCTATGTGTCAAGCCCCTCCTTTACGTTGATTAATGAGTACCCGGGGAGAATCCCCTTCTATCATATCGATCTCTTCCGCCTTGAATCGGAGAAGGAAGCTGAAGGACTAGGTCTGGAAGAATATGTCCGCGGAAATGGGATCACAGCCATCGAGTGGGCAGACAAGATCTCTTCTCTGCTTCCGGAGGAGTTGCTTTGGGTCCAGATTTACTATACCGGAAAGAATACCCGATCGATTGAGATTATTTCGAAAGGAAAACGATACGAACAACTGATGAGGAAAGTGTCCGATTTCGGAATTCGGAATGCGGAATTTCAGCCCTAAAGGGCTGAGTTACGTAACTCAAGGCTTTAGCCTTGATCATTCCGCAATCCCTGCCTGCCGGCAGGCAGGCGCAATCAGCACTCCGCAATTGTAAATGGAGGTTAGAGAGGATGGCTTTAGTCGTTCAAAAGTATGGTGGGACCTCTGTGGGAGATACGGAGAGGATTAAGAATGTAGCGGCAAGGGTTCTCAAGACTAAGAATCAGGGTCATCAGGTTGTCGTCGTGGTCTCGGCCATGGCAGGAGAGACGGATAAACTCATCCGTTTAGCCCAGCAGGTGACATCCATGGCTGACGAAAGGGAACTGGATGTGCTCGTCTCCACGGGAGAGCAGGTCTCCGTTGCTTTATTGGCGATTGCCCTCAAAACCATGGGCTGCGATGCCAAATCCTATTTAGGGTTTCAGATCAAAATCGCCACAGACAGCGCCTTTGGCAAAGCTCGGATTACCGGCATTGATTCAGAAAGGATACTCGAAGATCTAAGAAATGGCCGGGTGGTCGTGGTCGCCGGATTTCAGGGTATCGATGAGGCGGATAATATCACCACCCTTGGACGAGGGGGGTCGGACACAACGGCCGTTGCAGTGGCGGCAGCTTTAAAAGCGGACGTTTGCGAAATCTACACCGATGTGGATGGGGTCTATACCACGGACCCGAATGTCTGCGAGAAGGCAAGAAAATTATCCAAGATCTCGTATGATGAGATGCTTGAAATGGCTAGCTTGGGGACGAAGGTGTTGCAGACCCGTTCGGTCGAATTCGCCAAGAAATATAATGTCCCTGTCCATGTAAGATCATCCTTTAATGACAATCCTGGGACGATCGTCTGTGAGGAGGACAAAGAGATGGAAAAGGTTGAAGTTTCCGGAGTCACCTACAATAAGAACGAGGCCAAGATTGAAATCATGCGCGTTCCAGATGTCCCTGGAGTGGCGGCCAAAATATTTAAGCCTATTGCCGATGCTAATATCGTCGTCGACATGATCATTCAGACCTCCAGTACGGAGAAAGGCTATGCGGATATGGCCTTCACCGTTCCCAAGTCCGATTTTGCCAAGACGCTACAGATTGTGAAGGGGACGTTAAAAGAAATCGGTGGAAAAGAGGTCCATGCCGATCAAGATATTGCCAAGGTATCGATAGTGGGTGCCGGAATGAGGAGTCATTCCAGTATAGCCACCCAAATGTTCTCGGCCCTGGCCAAAGA
>CAYMJV010000105.1:0-6658 GCA_964390545.1 uncultured Syntrophaceae bacterium | reverse complement strand
GGAGCGATGAATTTTCCGATCAAGCCTCTTCTGGGGGAGATGGAGGAAGTCGGAGCGATGGGTTTTGACTATGTAGAGCTGACCATGGACCCCCCTGAAGCCACCCCTCAAAAAATGCTGGCACAGAAGCGTGCGATTAAAGAAATCCTAAATCGATATCGATTGGGAATCTTAGGGCATCTCCCCACCTTCGTCTGGACCTCGGACCTCTATGAAAGTTTAAGGAAAGTCTCTCTCCAGGAGAATTTCAATGCATTGGAGGCAGGAGCAGAATTGGGAATAGAAAAGATGGTCCTCCATCCCGGATTTATTACCGGCCTCGGAAAACTTCTTCTGGATCGAGCCAAAGGATATGCGTTGGAATCTATCGAAGCCATTTTGAAGAGATCGAACCAGCTCGGCATGACCCTCTGTCTTGAGAACATGTTTCCTCAGGCCCACTTTCTTTCGCAGCCCGCGGAATTCCAATCCGTCTTCGAGGCCTTTCCTGAAACCCGCCTCACTTTGGATATCGGCCATGCAAATCTCGGTGGGGGTAGAAACAAATCCTCGGAGTTCATCCAGCGCTATGGTCATCGCATCGGCCATGTCCATGCCAATGACAATTTTGGGAAGGAGGACAATCACCTCCCTATTGGCGCTGGGATCATCGATTTTGAGAGGATATTGAAAGAGCTCAAGGAGGCTCAATACAACGATACGATGACGCTCGAAGTCTTCTCGAGGGACAGGGACTACCTCAAGATCAGCAAGGAAAAGATAAAAAGAATGTGGGAGGCTTTGTGATCTTCGCATTGGCCTTCTCTATTCTGGTTGCTCTCTTCTGGTTGAAGCGTTTCCGGAAGATGGATAAATATGAAAAGGAACCGGAGCGTCTCATCTATTTCGCGTTCGGTGCCGGAGCGCTGGCAATCGTTCCTTCAGCAATTCTAGAATCCTTTACGAATTTATCAGGCCACTCCGGACCGCTCCCCCTTGGGAATCTCTTTCTCATTTTCCTATGGGTGGGCATTGTGGAAGAATTTTTCAAATATCTTGCCGTGCGTCTCATCGCCTATCGATCGAATCAATTCAATGAAGTGATGGATGGAATGATTTATATGATCTCAGCCGCCCTGGGTTTTGCAGCTGCAGAGAATGTGGGATATATCCTTGGATTTGGTTTCTTTGTGGGGATCCTGAGAGCCATTCTCTCTTACCTGGGGCATGTCTCCTTCTCTGCCATCTTGGGTTATTATCTTGGGAAGGCAAAGATTGAGGGCAAAGGAAATTGGCTCTGGGTGGGCTTCATCTGGGCCATCTCCCTCCACTGGCTCTATGATTCTTTCTTTGTGATCGGGACAATCCATTCGTCCTTAGGATTTCTATTCCTCGGTCTTATGGTCTGGGTCTTTGGTTTGATCCTCACCTATTTCCTCAGCAGAAAAGCTCAGGCGGTCTCGCCCTTTCGAAGGGTTCATATTCTACCCAAGAGGTTGACCCGCCTCTGTCACGCCTGCGGGAAAACCGTGTCTGCAAAAGCGTGGATCTGCCATCACTGCGGAGAACCCCTGAAGCTCGAGGAGGAGGATATCACTCTGAAAGCTTGATGAGGGCCCCGTTCTTTCTTGCACGATAAAGAACAGCCTTAAAAAGGAAGGCTTCAATCATCAAATAGACCGCCGTCAGGCCAAATCCCCAACCCAGAAGCCCCCTGATCTCTCCATCGAATCCATAGAAGGTCCGGAAGTATTCCAAAAAGTAGGTCAATGGGATGGCTCTGGCAATCTCAGGAAGGGGTGTGGGCAGGATCGAGATGGGATAGTAGATGCCACAGATCAGGGCCATGAGGCTGCTGATCGACCAGGCGGCCACATCCGCCTTGTACCCGAAGAGGAGGACCAGGATACAAACGGTCATTCCAACCAGGGCCGAGATCAGAAACAGGCCGACAAGAAAAAGGCTGAGGGGGCCTATTCCCGGTCGCAAAAAGTCGAACCCGAAGGCAAGGCTGCTTAGAATAGAGAGCAGGAGAAATACGATGAAGGAGCGGAACACGCCGATCAGCCAGGAACCCAAAATCAGTTGAAAGGGATGCACCGGTGCGATAAACGTGTGCTTTATCGACTTTGACCAGAGGTCGTAAAGGAGCACATAGGCCACATCGATCTGGCACACCTGGGTCACACTCATGGAGATGATTCCGATCAGGATGAACCCGGACATGTCGGCTTCCAGCTTCAGGAAATTCGTTAGAAGCCCTACGGATAGAAATCCCACCACAGGCCAGAAGAGGATCTCGAAGAGGCTGAAAACATTTCTCTTCGTCATGATCCAATTCTTAAAGACAAAGGCCCATATCTGAATCAGTTTCTTTTGCAAATTCGATGAAGACATCCTCTAAATCCGTCTGCCCGAGAGAGACCCTCGTAATCTGAGCCCCACTCTGAACGAAGAGAGTGATCAGGGGGCCCAATCTTTTCTCCCCTTCATCCACAATGACCTCACAGAGATTATTCTGGACGCTATAGTTGATGACACCATCGATCCGAAGCAATTCTTCTTCTAAGATCTTCCCTTTAAATTCGATTCGAATGGTATCGCCCATCCGAACCATCCTTTTTAAGCTCTCTGCTGTTCCAGTGGTCAGGATCTCTCCTGCTTTAAGAAAAGCGATCCGATTACAGAGATATTCTGCTTCCCTCATATTATGCGTTGTTAAAAGAACCGTCATCCCTTTCTCTTTCTGAATGGATCGAATCTGATCCCGAATCCAGATGGAGACGCTTGGATCAAGGCCAACGGTGGGTTCATCCAAAAATAAAACCTCTGGGTCGTTGAGAAGGGATTTCGCCAAGGAAAGCCTCTGTTTCATTCCAGTCGATAGTCGATCGAATGGAACATCGCGATGTTCTTCCAGATCAAAAAGTGAGATGAGGGCTTTGACCTTATTCTCTCGCCCCTTTCCAGCTAAACCGTAAAGCATGCCATAGAAATGAAGATTTTCTTGAACTGTCAAACTCCAGAGGAAATTGGCATTCCCGCTCGAAATGTTCACTCTCTCTCTGATCCGGTGTCCATCCTGGAGACCATCGATGCCCAGAACCTGGACTTTTCCCTGATCGGGGAGGAGTAAGGTGGACAGGATGGAAAGGAGGGTGGTCTTCCCTGCTCCATTTGGGCCCAGGATGCCAAAGATCTCCCCTTGCTCGATCTGGAGATCGATCCCTTTAAGCACCAACTTCTTATTCTTTCCCCTCCAACCGGATCGGAAGGTCTTGGTGATTCCCTCTGCTTGAATCGCATAATTCATAGCGTTCGCTTTAGGGTTCTAGGGGTCAAGGCGCCGAGATTTTTTCAGCCTGATGAAAAAGCGAAGAAACAGAGAAAATGTCATTCTGAGTGTAGCGAAGAATCTTGCGGTTTCGAAGATTTGAGACCCTTCGCTCTGCTCAGGGTGACAGGAAAAGGGTGTTTCTCAACAGCGTGGTCTTTCACTTGGACCCTGGAATCCTCGAATCCTCTATAATATAGAAGTATATTATGGAATCCCTCTGTTTGCCAAATGGAATTTGAAATCCCTCCCTTTGCCCAACGGACGTCTCACAAGTCACCTCCTCCCCCCTTGAAGACTGTGTCGCAAATCTCATTCTGAGGCGTTAGCCGAAGAATCTCTGTTTTCCAACTTATTGATTCTATGAGATTCTTCACTTCGTTCAGAATGACAAGCATGGAATTCCCCTCATTGCGACACAGTCTCTCGAGGGAGAGGGTAAATTATTAGTTCCAATATCTATCTCTACGGTGTGATGATGGAGGAGAAAGTTCATTGTGTTATAATAACTTCGATGGATCACTTCATCGAAATTATCGGAGCAAAATCACACAACCTCAAAAACATCACCTGCCGTATCCCCAGGGGAAAGATTACGGTGATCACGGGTGTTTCTGGTTCGGGCAAATCGACCCTTGCCTTCGATACCCTCTTCGCCGAAGGCCAGAGACGCTACATCGAATCGCTCTCCACTTATGCCCGTCAGTTTCTTGAGAAGATGGATCGCCCTGATGTAGAGGCCATCCATGGAATCCCTCCTGCCATTGCCATCGAACAGAAAAACACAGTCAAGAACGCTCGTTCCACGGTGGGTACGGCCTCGGAGATCTATGATTATCTAAGACTTCTCTTTGCCAAGATTGGGGAAGTCTTCTGCCCCGATTGCCATATTCAAGTCTCCGGGGAAACCGTTGAGAGCGTGGTGGAACGGATCTTGGGGGAGGCTCTGGGTAAGAAACTTTTGATTCTCAGCCCCCTTTCCATCGAAAAGGGAGAAGAGATTGATCTGAAGGTTAGAGAACTGATTAGAAGTGGCTATTATCGAATGTGGGAAGAAGGGAAAATCATTGACCTGACCTCTCTTCCTCCATCCAGCCTCCAAAACCGTTCCTCCCTGTCCCTTCTCATCGATCGAATCATTCCTGAGGAGAAGAACCGATCGAGACTGGCTGAAGCCATTCAGAGTGGTTTCCAGTGGGGGAAGGGTAAAATGGAAGTGATGGTAGAGGATGGGGAGAGGATATCCTTCAATCGCAGTTTCTCCTGCAATCGATGTGGGAAATCCTTTTCGGAACCTGAACCTTTCCTCTTCTCCTTCAACAGCCCCATGGGTGCCTGCTCCACCTGCCAGGGGTTTGGAAGGATTATTGGAATCGACTGGCAGAAGGTTATTCCAGACCCGAAAAAGACGCTAAAGGAGAAACCCTTTTCACCTTGGAACACACCCGCCTACGAGGATCTCTATGAATATGTATGGGCAGCTTGCCGGCGCCACCGCATCCCAACGACAAAACCCTTTGAAGAACTCCGACCGGATCAGAAGGAGATCCTTCTGAATGGAAGAGGGGAGTTCATCGGCTTGAAGGGGTTCTTCGACTGGATGGAGGGGAAGCGATATAAAGTCCATTACCGTGTCTTTCTCAGCAGGTATCGGGCCTATACGCCCTGCCCTACGTGCCACAATAATCGCCTCAAAGCAGAGGCGCTTTATGTCCTTCTGGCTGGAAAGAATATTTCGCAGCTCTGCGAGATGTCCATCTCAGACCTCTTGATGTTTTTTAAGAATCTGCCCATTAAAGAATTTCAACGAAAGATGGGGCAGCGTCTTCTCAAAGAGATCACCGATCGGATTGGATTCATGGCCGATGTGGGACTGGGATACCTGACCCTTTCACGGCAAACCCGGACCCTCTCCAGCGGCGAATATCAAAGAATTACGCTGGCCCGGGCTTTAGGGTCAGCATTAACGGATACCCTTTATGTTCTGGATGAGCCGAGTATCGGTCTCCATGCAAGAGATACGCACCGTCTCCTTCGTGCCCTCCGGCAGTTGAGGAAGGATGGGAATACGGTGGTCGTCGTAGAACATGACCCGGATATGATCAAGGCATCTGATGAGATTATCGATCTCGGCCCTGGGGCCGGGAAGCAAGGGGGCCAGGTTATCTTTCAGGGGGATGTCGAAACCCTTTTGAAAGACAAAGATTCGCTGACTGCCCGATATCTGAGGAATGGGATGGGCTATTCTTCAAACCCGTCTCAAACAAAACCAAAGGGATGGATTTCCATAAAGAATGCCCGTGAGCACAATCTCAAGGGCATTGATGTGAGACTCCCTCTGGGAATGTTGGTCTGCATCACGGGCGTGTCTGGCGCGGGGAAGACCACCCTGGTTCAAAATATTCTCTATGCGGGAGCCAAAAGTAACGAGGATTCAGAATTTGAGAGAGGAGCGTTCGACTCCATCAAAGGGTTGGACCAGATTGATGATCTCATCCTGGTCGACCAATCCCCTATCGGAAAGAGCGTCCGGTCTAATCCGGCCACTTATGTCAAGGCCTTCAGCGATATCCGGGACCTCTTTGCCCTCACCCGGGACGCCAAAAGGATGGGATTCAAACCCCGTCATTTTTCATTCAACACAGAGGGGGGGCGCTGCGAAACCTGCCAGGGCGCGGGTGTCCAGGTTCTGGACATGCAGTTTTTGGAAGATGTCATCATAACCTGCGAAGCTTGCGAGGGGAAGAGATTTCGACCTGAAATCCTCAAGGTTCGGTATCGAGATAAGAATATTTCAGAAGTCTTGAATATGACGGTCGATGAGGCTTTAGCCTTCTTCAAAGACCGCCCAAGAATCGTTGAAAAGCTTCAGGTCTTAAAGGATGTGGGATTGGGATATCTGGTGCTCGGTCAGCCCACCAACACACTCAGCGGAGGAGAATCTCAGAGGTTGAAATTGGGTCAGCATATTTCTCAAAGTCAGAAAGGAAGAAACCTCTTCATCTTCGATGAGCCCACGACAGGGCTCCATATGGCAGACGTCGAACTTCTTCTCGCCACTTTTCAGAAACTTCTCTCTCAGGGCCACTCGCTTCTTGTGATTGAACACAATCTGGACCTCATTCGATATGCGGATTATATCATCGATCTCGGTCCAGAAGGAGGAGGAGAAGGCGGGAGGATCATTGCTCAGGGCGATCTCGAAACCATTATGGCCTCGAAACAATCGTATACGGGACAGTTCTTGAGACAACGAATCAACACTGCAAAGGTTTAGGTTTAGGCTAAGGTTAAGCTTAAAGAGTAAGATTTCTCAACCTCAGCCTTAACCTCAACCTAAATTTC
>CAYMJV010000104.1:0-6692 GCA_964390545.1 uncultured Syntrophaceae bacterium | reverse complement strand
GCGATCCTGGGCTGTTTTCTTGGGGATGCCTTTGGCGCGGGCTTCGAAGGAATGAGCCCTGATAGGGCCATATCCGACCTGGGCACTCTCTCAGAAAAGTTTCCAAGAACGTACACGGACGATACAGACATGACCCTTGCCCTAACGGAATCCATCATCGAATCGGGCAAAGTCGATCCAGAAGATGTAGCAAGAAAGTTCAGCCAATCTTGTGATCTCACCCGTGGCTATGGGATCGGAACGATCAAGGCCGTCCATGCTCTCAGGGCAGGGGCAGCCTGGCACCAGGTTTCCAGGATTGTTTTTAAGAAAGGCTCCTTCGGAAACGGGGCAGCCATGCGCGTCTCTCCAGTGGGACTCTTTTTTCATCATAACCTCGAAGCACTTCGAAAAGCCGCCATGGATCAGTCGAATGTCACACACACTCACCCCCTGGGACAGTGGGGAGCTGTGATGCAGGCTTGTTGCGTTGGGTTGGCACTGTTGCAAGATCCCAAGAACTCTCTCAAAAGGGAGGAGATCATTATAGAACTGAGAGAGATCCTCTGGCCTGGCCCGGTTGAATACCAAAAAGCCTTAAATGAAATGGAGAACATTTTCGCGCAGGGTAAGAGGGCAGAGACCAGAGAGATAGCGCGCCGCCTTGGAAATGGAGTTGAGGCTCATCGCTCCGTTCCGAGCGCATCTTATCTTGCCCTGGCCTACAGTCCCGATTTTCAGGATGCCATCAGAGCAGCCATATCCCTCGGAGGGGATACGGATACTATCGCAGGTATGGTTGGGGCGATTGTTGGCGCACATGTGGGAGAGAGAGGCCTTCCAGTAGAATGGATCGAACAGTTGGAAGAGGGACTTCGCGGTCGTTCCTTCGCTAGAGAGATGGCCGGGAAGCTCTTCGAAGCCTGGCAGGAAATGCCAAAGTGAACCTCTCGACTCCCCGGCCTAAAGGCCAGGGCTTGCTCGAGGTTCACCCTGAGCCGCGCCTGTCCACCTCGCCTTCAAGGGCCGGGGCTTCGCGCGGCCGAACGGGTGAAAATCCAATGTTCAAGGGCTAGACTTGAACAAACCATGAGACGGGCATCCGTAAGCTGACCGGGTCGGGATAAGACTTGAGGTAACCTATTCTCAGAATCCACTGAACCTCTGCGGTTAATCCCAACTCTTTGGCTACCTGGTTTCTCCAGGGACTTTCTTCCAGCATCTGTGTCATCGGGTGGATGGCGATCATCTTGTCTCTAATTTTCAGCAGCATATTCTGAAACATCCTGCCGTGTTCAATGAGTGCTGGAATGCTGGAGTCATGGCTCGTAACCACCAGCCAGCCTCCGCAGGTCTTCACCTGTTTCGCTGCAATGTCCACGGTCTGGTCTCGAAAGCTCTTTTTAAGAACGGATTGGCGATCATAAAAGCTTCTGACGAGAAACCCAGCGATGCCCTTGATCTCCATGCTTTCCGGCGTTAACCCGTTTCGATTTTGTTTAGCTTCTTTATTCGACCATCTGATCCAGTTCGCGAGTTCCTCCTGTGCGGGATCACGGAAGGCTTGTGTCCGATTCGCCTCGATCGTCCCTTCTTGTAAATACTTGCCTTGAGGGGAGTTGTTAGGGAAATAGAAGCTATGAGGAGATTGAACCTGAACAAGACAGGGTCGGGTGTCATGTTTCGTAATATATTTTAGATCATCTCCCTTGATTTCCTGATCAAGGAAATTACTCCTGACGGTTCGCCTCTTTTTGAGTTTTTCGATTGGGAATTCCTGAGCTTTGTCTTTTTGAAGGTGAATATCGGCAATGTCAGTATCAGTTCGATTCTTGGCTATGATTTTCAGATCAACGCTATAACCGAATGTTCCGGCTGCAAGGACCATATTTTCTAGAAAGGCTCCTATCCCAAGAAGCAGTTCCCGATTTTCAGGATCGACAGCCGGCAACCACCGTTTCTTATCCGAACCGATCATCCAGTGGTCCGGTTCAATGATTCTTACCATCCAGGGTTGGGCATTATGGCCGCTTGGGGCCAGAGAGGCCAAGGAAAGCATTTCCATGCCATCTTTGTCAAGACCTTTTATGGTTTGTTGCTGATCCTTCAGAGTGTCAAGATCACTTCGTTTGAATCCACTGCAGGCCTGAATGAATGACAGTCCCCCGAGTATGATCATGCCCTCTGCCGAAACCTTTAAGAAATTTCTGCGATTCATGGTCATCTCCTCTGTCCCTTTCCAAATCGTTTAAGGGTTAACTGCAATGGTCCGGTTTATGAATTCGCGAATGGCTTGAAAATAGGCTTCTCCCCCTAATTCGTAGGTGTCATTGTGGTGTGCTCCCTTAATTGTAAAGAACTCCTTCGGTTCGTTGGCTGCCTCGAAGAGTTTCCGCCCTAATTCATAGGGGACCAGATCATCTTCGTCACCGTGGAGCTGGAGAAGGGGAACGTGGACTCTTGAAATCTTTGAGAGTGAGTCGAATTTTCTCTTCAAGAAAACGGATAGTCCCGGAAGGAATCGGTTAGCGACAACTCCAATATTTGGGAAGGTCGATTCAAGGATGATCGCCGCCACGTCTTTTCTCGCGGCAAGGTCGACAGCCACAGCTCCTCCAAGAGATTCTCCCAAGAGGATGATTTGATTCGGTTCAAAATGCCGCTCCAGGACAAGATATTCCCAAGAAGTTAAAGCGTCGAGGTAGCAAGCTTTCTCCGAAGGTGTCCCATGACTCCTCCCATAGCCATGATAATCGATCATCAGTGAAGAGATTTCAGGATAGAAGAGGAGGCGAGTTTTTTCTATGCGGTGGGAAATGTTTCCTGCGTTTCCGTGAAAGAATAAGATGACCGCCTTCCTGCGACCGGGGATGAACCAGCCATGGATCATCAATCCATCCGGGCCTTGAAGAGTGACATCCTGATATTCCATTCCATCATCAGAAGGAAAGCCACAGAGTTGCCTTTCAGGATAGAAAATAAAAGCTCTTTCGAAGAGTCCCATCTCGCCTGTTTCTCTATAGAAATACGGAAGATTTTAACACCCAATCTCCTTATCGACAATAAATTGTCAGAATAAATTTTAGTGTACATTTTCCGTCGTTTCATTACGAGAGAACCGAGGCGGACCAGGTTGACAGGGGAGGATATACAGGATATTATTTCTTATAAATAAAAATGGAAGAGATCCTCTACCTCGAAAAACCAGATTTGAACAAACCCATTCTGGTCATTGGCTTTGAGGGATGGCCCAATGCAGCGGAGGTATCCTCGGGAGTCCTCCAGTATCTGGTGGGGAAGTTGGAGGCCAAAAAGTTTGCCTCCATTCCCATAGAAAATTTCCATGAACACTCGGTCTCCCGGCCGGTGGCCATCATCAAAGAGGGAAGACTGGTTGAGTTGAAATTTCCAGGGAATCATTTTTACTATTCAAAGGGTCTTTGTTCGAAGGATTTCATCCTTTTCCAGGGAGTTGAGCCCCATCTTCGCTGGAATCTCTTTGTGGATCTTCTTTTGGATCTCGCGAAAGATTTTGGCGTCTCTCAGATCTTCACCCTCGGTGGCACGTATGATTACATTCCACACACCTATCCTCCGATAGTAAGCGCCTTGGTCAATCATGAGGATCTGATAGAAGCGGTGATCCAGGCCGGGTTAGGATTGACTGAATACACGGGTCCCATCAGCATCCACACCTTTATTCTGGAGTCGGCGAGAAAAAGGGGATTGAGAGCAACGAGTCTCTGGGGCCATGCTCCTCAGTATCTGCAGACAAGGAATATAAGAGTTGTCCATTCCGTGCTTAAGAGTCTGTTCCGTATGACAGGGGTGGGAATGGACCTTTCCGAACTTGAAAAGGCCAGTGACCTTTTTAACCAACAGGTCGACCGCCTCGTTGAGCAGGATCCAAAACTCCAAGAGATCATCAGTAAACTGGAAGAGGTTTATAGGCGATCAGGACAGGTCCTTTCCGGGGAGAAAAAGCAAGAAGGGACGAAAGAGGATAAGGTCATCTATTTTCAAGCCTTTCTTAAGAAACAGGAGGACGAGGAGAAGAAAGAGGGATAACCCTGACTGACAAAAAAAGCGATCGCTGGAGTGTCATTGTGAGGAGGAGGGCGACGAAGCCGTGTCCCGAGGGAGGCTGTCATCCTGAGGGCAACGCCCGAAGGATCTCAATAAGGTTCTTCCCGGGACTTACCCTGAACCGAGATCGAGATTCTTCGCTTCACTCAGAATGACACTTGGGTCAGATGGCCGCGCTCCCCGCTTTAAGATGAGCTCGCTCGCAATGACAATCTCATACAATTTCTCATTATTCCCGAAGAATACCCCGCTCTTGTTGATCTTCGACAAAACAATCTGATAGAAGTTATTGGGAGAGGTAAGTCATGGAAAAAACCAGACTGGGTAGGACAAATCTTTTAGTCACGAGATTAGGGTGGGGCGGAATCCCCATTCAACGGGTGAGTGAAGAAGAAGGGGTCGCTGTGATCAGGGCGTTGGTCGAGATGGGGGTGGACCTGCTGGATACGGCCCGGGGGTACACCAATAGCGAACATCGGGTTGGGTTAGCCCTTCGAAAGACGGACAGGCGCGTTATCCTTTCCACCAAGTCACAGGTGAGGACAGAGAAGATCTATAAGGATGTCCAGACGAGTCTAAAAGAGATGCAAGTGAAGAAAATCTCTATCTATCATCTCCATGCAGTGAATTACTTTCAGGATTATGAGAAGGTCATGGGGGTGGGAGGGGCCTACGAGGGATTAAAAAGAGCGCGAGAGGAGGGGCTGATAGATTATATTGGCCTCACCAGTCACAACCTGAAGGTTTTAGAAAGAGCTGTTGAGGATGGATATTTTGATGTGATCATGGCCTGCTACAGTTTCCTTGAACCCGATGCCGCCGAAAAGGTTTTTCCTTTGGCGAAAGCGAGGAATGTCGGGATCCTCGCCATGAAGCCCTTTTCAGGCGGGGTGATCGGAGAGGCAGGTCCCGCGTTGAGGTTTGTCCTCTCTACACCCGGTATCGTTCCCATTCCTGGATCAGAGAGCCTGGAAAAAGCGAGAGAGAATTGGGAGATCTTCAAAAATGGTTATGCCCTCACCAAAAAAGACAGAGAATACATTGAGATTTTGAGAAAGGAGATGAATCAGCAATTCTGCAGGCGCTGCGATTACTGTCAGCCTTGTTCAGAGAAGATCAGTATTCAACATATCCTGGGCCTAAAAAGCATCGTTAACCGAATGGGTCCTGCCACTCAGGAACTCGATTGGTTTTATTCTTTGGTCGAAAAGGCCAGAAATTGTTCGGAGTGTGGGGATTGTCTTGCGCGCTGCCCTTACGAGCTGCCCATTCCAAAATTAATCAGAGAGAATTTGGCCTGGTACGATCGATGGTTGGAGGAGAATAAGAAAAAGAGGGCTCAATTATGAGAGGATGTTCCCGACCACCTGATTGAGTTCTTTGAGACTTTTTAATATTCGTCTCGGTTTCTGTTCGGCGAGTTCGATCTTGGAGTAGAATCCCGTGGGAAGCGCATAAACATCCACTCCAGCCTGTTTACCCGTCTCAATATCTGTGAGGGTATCCCCAACAAAGACCACCTCTTCGGGAGGGAGAATCATCTCTCTTAAGGCGGCCTCGATCATATCCGGGTAGGGCTTGTTTCGAGGTACATCCCCCGCACCGATGACTGCCTTAAAATAGTCTGATACCCCAAGATGCGAAAGGGCTCCTCTTGAGAATCGGCCGAATTTATTGGAAGCCACCCCCATCAGAATTCCTTGAGAACGGAGCGATTCAAGCACTTCCTTCGCCCCGTTCAGGAAATAGGTGTGGCCGAGGTAAACCTCTTCATATTTCTTCCTCATGATGGGGACAGCCTTCGGGACTTCTTCTGGAGAGAAGAAGAGACTGAGCGTCGCCTCTAAGTCTGCCTTCAGGTATTTTCTTAAGTCACTGAACGAGAATATCTCCTTTCCAAAATGCTCGAGTGCCTCTTTGAGCCCTAAATAGATGGCCTCATAGGCCTCGATGAGCGTTCCGTCTAGATCAAAGATAATTCCCCGAATTCGTTTCTTCAGGTCAGAGAGGATATCATGAAAATTCTCAAAGAAGTGACAGGTGATGTCCTGCTGGATGCAATAGCGATAGAGGGAACTTTTGGCAAACACGAAATCCGCTTCTCGGGCTCCGCACCGATCGGAAAGTCCGTTGCCGATGAAGAGGATGGAGTCATACTCATTTCGGTGAATTTGAACGAGCTTTTTTTTGCAAGTTCCACAGAGGCCACATTCCTCACTGGCGAAAGGAAAAGAGAGTTCCATCCCATCTCCCGAGTGAAAACGGGTGCAATTAGCGTAGAAAGGAATCTCTGAAAGGTGGTGAATTTCTAAAAGGGTCTTGATGTAGAAGTCGAGGCCATCGCTGACAATTTTGACATCAATTCCTTGCTCCCGACAATAGCGGTAGAAAGAGACGAAATGGGGATCGATGTCTGAATGGGTTCGAACAAAATGGAAGACACTTGCTTCATCTCCTTTCATGATCTTTGCAATACGGGAATAGGCCTCCTTTGAGCCGATCTTTCCTTCACAAAAGTCTCGGTCGATGGCCTCCCAATCGCCCGATGAAAATCGATTGAGTAAGACATAGCCCATGTCGCGAAGGCTGATCGTCCCATCGAAATCGCAAAGGACCAGTCTTTTCAT
>CAYMJV010000103.1:0-6861 GCA_964390545.1 uncultured Syntrophaceae bacterium | reverse complement strand
CCACCGGAATTCTTGATTCCTGTCATGACATTGGCGTACCTTACGAGATTTTCACCTGCCTGACCACAGACCAGGCTCTTGATGTCCTCGTCAGCCAACTCTTCCCGGATCGCCCATTGTGTATCTGTAACCGATTTCCCCCAAATATTTTTGGCATCACGGATCTCAATCTGGCCATTGTGAATCCATAGGTAGACTGGTTTTGACGCCTTACCCTTGATCACCAGATGATGAAAACCAGCCCAGGCTAATTCAGGAGTAAAAAAACCTCCTCCATTACAGCTCCCGAGCAAACCGAGCGGCGACTTAGCCATCGTATGGCATCTGGAGGTTGCTGATGCCAAGGTGGCCGTTAATACTCCCCCGCTTACCATGAGTGTATTGTCAGGACCGAGGGGGTCACATCCCTTTTTCGTATGGTTATATAGCAGGTAGGCGTCCAGTCCTCGGCCTCCCAGGAACTTCTTCCGAACCTCGATCGGAATAGGCTTAACCTCTATTTTGCCTGTGGAGAGATCAATATACGCTATCTTCCTATTTAGGGCCATCTTTCTTTTCCTCCTTCTCCCTCATTTTCCTTTCAAATGTTTCATCGGCTAATTTCTTGTTCACATCCCATACCGGACCTTTAATGCGAGGAAACCCGGCTTTGATCCAAAAAATCCGCCATTCCATACCACACTGAGAACATTTCGCTGTTGGTTCTCCAGGTTTTGGGTCAAGCCTTCCCATGCAAGTTGGATTATGGCACCTCACCTGCCCATAGGTACGAGTCTTTCTTAGACTCTCAGCAGTTGAAAGTCCCTCTTTTTCGTTTGCCATAGCAACCTCCTTTCTTTAAAGAATGATAGACGTTTTGAAGATTCCTACGTCTTATTAGGTGCGTTCACAATAGCGAACGATGACGCAATAAATAATAATTCACAAAAGATTAATACAGTACATTTGTATAATTGTCAAGGACAAACTTTATTTTTCATAACGTATTCAAAGCGTTGCAAGGTCCCTCAATTGTTTCTTTGCAATTGGCAACTGGTAATAATTTTATATTATAAGTAACTATTTGTACGAATTTGTTCCTTCTCTAAACAATGTATTTTATTTTAGCATCCACGTTCACAATAGTGAACTTCCTAACCACTCCCAGGTTTTTTTTTGCGATTATCCCTTGCCTATTTCAAGGACGGATTCCACCATTCGATCCAGGTTCCCTCCCTGCTGAACGTGACACCTGTCATCGATTCGATCTGTCGGATCCAGTCTCCAAGGCATGACGCGTGGTGTATAATAAGCGGCGTGCTGTGCTCAGGGAGAATATCTTCAAAGAACCGGTAAAGAAATATATTTGTATCCATCTCCTGGAGGATTTCGCTATCATCCCAGGGCGTAGGGCGAATAAAACCGTGATTCGCTCCCTCATCTCTTCGGTAGAGAAAGTGACCGTCGAACCGATCCTTTAGGCGCCGCAACGTCTCGACACACCTCACGATGTGGTTTAGGGTGATTCCCTTGCAGAAATATTGAAGCAACCGATCACTGAAGGATTCAAAGCCGATCGAAGCGAACATGATCTTCACGTCCTGCTTTCGTGCAACGGAAACGATTTCCTCGAGGTCAGAGGCATGTGCATTGATGTCATCGACCCGGCAGACCAAATTGATCTGTGAGAGTTTAATCTCGTGCTTTTCCGTGTCCTCGAGCAGCCTGCCCAGGAAGCGGATGGGGTATTCATCGATGAGTTCAAAGGGTATCTTTCTGCCATCGATCTCAGGAAGTTCTGCAATCTGAGCGATGACCTTGTTGCGCTCTACGGGGCCATGGTAGCCCTTATCCCATGAAACATCGCAAAAGATACACCCCTCGCTCCCAACTTCAAGCTCCGGGATACCTCTTTCCAGAAGGTTGGTCGGCGGGGGTAGAATGATCGTCTGGAACTTTCCGGAGTACGGGCAACCAATCGCGTTCAAAATCTGTCCTAAATGAACCTCCAACTTCTTGAGAGCATCCGAGAAGATATAGATGTTCGACCAGTCGACCTCCAGGAATATGTTATTAGTCCACGGATGTTCGAGAAGCGCACTTTTCAGTTCCAGATGTTCCAATCCAAACCCATCGACCGGGCCCTGGAAAGCAAGGTCGACCATCGATTTCAGCCCACTGAACCGATGAGTATGGCAGTCAGCATCTGGCTCACCATTGTAATCCTGCCGGGCCTGGGGTCCTCCCAGAATAGTGATAAAACCTTTTTGTCTCAGCGTCTGGGCCAATTCGATGAGATCTTTCCGGCCACAGAGATGCGAGAAAGCGACCACCTTCTCTCCCGCCAGAAGAGAGTTATTGCTCTTGAAGCGGGATGTCGCCCCACAGGAATGCTGAATAGATGGTGGGGATTTGCTTGTTGGGCTCCATTTCCCATCATAGTACTCGTCTATGAAATGAAGCAGTCGTTCTTTTGAAAAGTCCCTTTCAATCCCGACCACGATGGAAGGGATGGAGAGTCTTCGCTGGAGGAAGGTGGCTGCCACCTGAGCCCCCAGGATACCATGGGGTTCGCCCGTGTGGTGCGTGAAGATGATCATAATCTTAAAATGTCACATTTGATGGGTAGTTTCAAGAAGGGTCAAATTGACGGATTGAGTCACGGATTGCGTCATAGTTGGAACTTGGAATTTCCCTGTCTGCCGCAGGCAGGGAAATTGGAATTTGACATAGAGGGGCTGGTCTTACCAGCCCCTCTATTCTCTCCGTAAACTTCACCGTACTACTTTTTACCAGGCAGCGTGGAGACAATCTCTTTGAACACCGGGAAATTGGCCATAAGCTCCTTCTTGTAATCCTCACCCCCTTTAAAGTCGATGACGACGCCATCAATCTTTTCAACGATCGAGATGACCTTCGGATCCTTCATGGTTTTGTCGATCGCCTCCTCCCACTTGCTGACGATAGTCGGGGCCAACCCTTTTGGACCCCCAAGGCCAAGAGCTGTTGCGAAGGACGATCTCTTATATCCTTTTTCCGCCATCGTTGGAATCGCAGAAAACGTAGGGAATCGCCTGGGGGAACAAGCGGCCAACATACGGAGTTTCCCTGACCGGAGGTGTGGGCTCGCCGGGGGCAGGGAGACCACGGCAAAGTCGATGTGACCTCCAAGAAGATTTGCGACAACTTCCGACCCACCATCGAAAGGAACGTAGGTAGCCTCGATATTTGCTTCCCTCTGGAAGACCCCCATAATCATGTGAGGGGTGCCCACAATACCCATGCCGGCAACCTTCAACTTCTTAGGGTTGGCTTTGGCAAAGGCGACAAGCTCTTCAAGCGTCTTGAACGACGAGTCATCCCGCACGGCTATACCGAAACCGACTTCGGACGCCTTGGCAATGTAAGTGAGATCTTTCTCGATATCATAGGGCATATTGGCCGTGAAAGCGGCCGCAATGCTCACTGCCTCGGGGCTGATATTGACGAGTGTGTACCCATCTGGCTTTGCGTTCGCGACAAAAGAGGTGCCGACGACCCCTCCTCCACCTGGCTTATTCACCATCATGATGGTACCCTTCATGTAGCTTGCAAGAGCGTCGGAAACGGATCTCCAGAAGATGTCCGTGAGGCCTCCCGGACTGTAAGGGATAACGATCTGAACCGGGCTTGCTGGGTAATCCTGGGCCTGTGAACTACCCGCCCACAAAAGACAGGCCAATGTTACAAAGAGAATGAAGTGTCTTCCTGTTCCGATTTTCTTTTGCATAATGTCCTCCTTTCAATCTCCTGCTCTTAGGTCTTCCCTCAGCCTTCTCTTTCTTAAGAAAAGAGGGGAAAGCAGGATGAGTAAAGCCAAAATAAGGAATGAGGCAGAAATGGGTCGTGTGAAAAAGATCTCAAATCCTCCCTCTGAAAGCAATAAGGAGCGTTGGAAAGCCCTCTCCATCATGGGGCCCAGAACGAGGGCGAGGACGAGAGGGGCAGCCTCATAGTTAAACTTCTTCATCAGGTAACCGACCAAACCGAAGACAACCATGATGATAACATCGTAGGGATTGTTGTTGGTGATGTACGACCCGATGATACAGAGCAAAAGGATTATTGAGAAAAGGAAATGGTATGGGATCTTCAAGATCTTTACCCAGAGGCCGATCAAGGGAAGGTTCAACACGAGAAGCATCGCATTTCCGACGTAGAGGCTGGCTACCAAACCCCAGAAGACCTCGGGAGATTCCTTGATGAGGAGAGGGCCAGGCCTCAACCCGTGGATCATCAGCGCTCCCAAAAGCAATGCGGTTGCTGCACCCGTGGGAATTCCAAGGCTGAGCATGGGGACAAGCGTCCCTGTGGAGGCGGCATTATTTGCTGATTCCGGGCCGGCCACGGCTTCGATCATCCCCGTCCCAAACTTTTCCGGGTATTTTGAGAGTCTCTTCTCAATCGCATAGGAGACAAACGTTGGAATCACAACGCTCATTCCCGGGATGATTCCCAGGAAGAAACCGATAACGCTTCCTCTTCCGATGGGCCCCAGACTCCGTCTCCAGTCCTCCCGGGTAGGCAGAAGCCCTTTGACTTTCGTCTCAAAGATCTCCTGCTTGAAGATCGTCTCAACATTGATGAGTACCTCAGAAACACCGAAAAGGCCGATGACGACCTGGATCAGTCCGACCCCGTCCATGAGGGTGATGATCTTGTAAACAAATCGGGGAGATCCTGTCATCGGGTCAAGGCCGACAGTCCCAAGAATCAGGCCGAAGCAAACCATAATCAGGGCATTGACGATAGATCCGCGCGCAAGGTAGACCATGATGCTCAGCCCGAGCACCATAAGAGTAAAATATTCAGGGGGTCCGAATTTCAGGGCAAAATTGGCCAGGGTCGGTGCAAGGAAGATGAGAAAAAAGATGGTGATGGTTCCTGCGATGAAGGAGCCAAAGGCTGCGATTCCGAGAGCCGGTCCGGCCCTTCCCTTGCGCGCCATCTGGTAACCGTCAAGACAGGTTACTACCGAAGCGGCCTCCCCTGGAATGTTGACGAGGATGGAGGTCGTGGATCCCCCATACATAGCCCCATATGCAATTCCCGCCAATAGAATGATTGTTGAAACAGGAGGGACGTAAAAAGTGATGGGCAGAAGCAGGGAGAGGGCCGCCGCAGGGCCCACACCCGGAAGGACTCCGACGAGCGTTCCTACGAGGACGCCAAAGAAACAGTAGAGAAGGTTCATGGGCTGAAGGGCGATATGGAAGCCAAAGAAAAGATCGTTGAAGACGCCCATGGGTTTGTTCCCTTCTCAAAACCCCAAAATCCCTTTAGGAATTTGGGATCGAAAGACGACATTAAAGACCAGGTTTGCCGCTAACGTTGTGATCAGCCCACCGATGATGGCTGTCTTCCAGGTTTGGGGCTCCACAACCTTGAGCAACAGGCACATGAACAGGAAGGTATTGATGAGAAATCCGATCTTTTCAAGGGAGAGGGCGTAAGCCGTGATGGCTGCCAGGATGATGGCGATATTCCACCATCGAAATGTTTCCTGACGGCTCGTTGCCCCAACTTTCTGTTTTTTTGTCACTGACTGAAGAAGGGCGACCAGAGAAAGGAGCAACATGATGAATCCGGCACCAAATGGGAAAAAACCAGGCCCCGGCTCGTGGATTGTACCGAGTGTCAAGCGGTAAGCTTCAACACAGGTAATAACAGAAAAGAGAAGCCAGAAAAGATTGCAATAAAGGAAAATACGCCCCACCCTAGATCCCCAATCTAACAGATTTTATATATTATCTCCCAAAAGATGTCAATGAACCCCATAGAACCCTATCAGGTCACCGCATGGAACGTGTTCCAATGACGCTGCAATCGTTCAATCAGCACAGCTAGATTAGCGGTCTTAAGACCTAGGTTCCGGCCCCAGACCTGGGCGGCCAGGATATTTGGCTGCAATCGCGAGGACTGCCGGATGATCCAGGGCCGTAAGGTGTCCCCGGTCATGAACAAGGGTATCTCCTACGCGAAACGTTGCCGTTCGGATGTCCCCTGTGCAATGCATCCAGTAAGGATAGGTGGAAGTGGCAGGTGGCGCCCCAATATGGACATGAATGTTGGAGCTATGGGAATGATCGATTAACCGTCGATAAAGAATGTTGGGGCATTGATGTTCTCCGACAGCCGCCTGCGGATGGACGCCGAAATGCAAGCAATTGAAGTTGTAGACGCCATCCCCGAGACGGTCATACATCGAAGCCAGGAAGCGGCGCAAAGCATCCGCTTCCTCAGCGCCTTCGATTTTTATGATGCGGCAGTTCTCAATGATGAGTCGGATCGGTTTAGTGAAGTAAGGGGATATACCGATGTAGCGTGACCACCAGCTGAGCATTCTGTCAAAAACAAAAATGCCAGAGACGTCTCTTAGCCTGATAGGAGGGACCACCCATTCCGGCCATGGACGATAGGCACCTCCCTCCTCCCGTCGTATCGTATAAGTGCGAAACCATGGATGATGCGGGTTGTAGGGCGGATCAATGATTCCCTCCAGGTGCGTGCCGTTGTCGTCGGTCAATTTCCAGGCAAGGCCTTCTTTGAAAGGAACGGATGCCTGGTATCGAATCTCGCCGACCAATTCATGCGGGGTTTGTGCCCAGGCAGTACAAAGTAGGGGAGCCGTTGTGGCGAAATTGCGAACCAGGAGTATCTTTCGTTCCCATACGAACTGCTTGAGCTCCACCATTTCTTCGAAGACGATATCGAAAGAGTGATTAATAAAAACATCACAGGCTGTCATGGCGGCCTTGACGACCGGAGGGAGTCGCCATGCATGAGGTTTTGCTTGTTCGTCAATCCACAGAACCGACGCATTCGCACCTCGTTGGTGAATAG
>CAYMJV010000102.1:0-6891 GCA_964390545.1 uncultured Syntrophaceae bacterium | reverse complement strand
TGAACCTTCCTTTTGCAAGCCAGACTTTTTTCAATGTTTCCATGGCCATCTATCTGATCTGTTCTTTGGGCTATCTCGTCTTTGCGGCCACTCGGAGTCATCGAATGGGGATCCTCTGTACTTATCTCCTGCTCCTTGGCCTACTCGTCCATTCGGGAGGACTGGTTCTTCGCTGGGTCGAGACCCATCAAACAGGATACGGATATGTCCCCTTATCCAATATGTACGAATCTCTCGTCTTTTTCTCCTGGACCATCATTCTGATCTACCTGATTCTCGAATTCAAATACAGGCAGAAGATCATCGGCGTCTTCGTTACTCCCGTTGCCTTTCTTGCCATTGCCCTCACTTCCATCATTCCGGGTATCGATGCCAAGATCACTCCCTTGGTGCCAGCCCTTCAAAGTAATTGGCTCGCCATTCATGTCATCACTTGCTTCTTGGGCTATGCTTCGTTTGCCGTGTCCTTTGGTATCAGTATCCTCTATCTGATTCAGTATAAAAGAGGCACGGGGAAAGACGAAGGGTCGAAATGGTTGCCCTCCCCTTCAGTCCTTGATGAGATCAACTATAAGTCTATCGTGATAGGGTTTCCCATGTTGACCTTGGGGATTGTCACCGGGGCGGCGTGGGCTAATTATGCCTGGGGAAGCTACTGGAGTTGGGACCCAAAAGAGACCTGGTCTCTCATTACGTGGTTCGTCTATGCTGCTTTCCTTCATGCTCGATTGACGAGGGACTGGAGGGGACGAAAAGCAGCCATTCTATCGATCGTTGGATTTTCTGCCGTCCTCTTTACCTACTTCGGCGTCAATTACCTCATCTCTGGATTACATAGTTATCTCTAATCCCCTTTAGTAAAAGGGAAGATTTTATAACGTGTAGAGTTCCTCGTCGAACATGTGAACCCAGTTCTTCCTTAGGACTTGAATGGCCTCATCCATCTTGTCGACACCCACAATCAAAACCGTCTTCTCTCCTGCGCCGAGGCAGGTGTACAGGTAACTGACATTAACCGAAACCTCTTTGAGAGGTTTCAGAATCGCATTTAACCCCCCTGGGTGGTTGGGAGCCTCCACAGCTAGGACATCGGTCGTCTTAATCGAGTAACCATGGCTTCTTAAAACATTAATGGCCTTTTCAGGGTCATTTGCTACAAACCGGACCGCACTGATATCCGCTGTATCCGCTATGCTTAACGCAATGATATTAATCCCGTTTTCGCCCAGATACTCGCTCACTTCAGAGAGTTTTCCAGGAACGTTTTCTAGACTGACAGAAATCTGTTTGACCGGCATCGACCCTTCCCCCTTTATTCCAGATAGTTGTAACCCAATAGTAAAGCGGATTTATTTAATTTCAAGATGGCTGGATTGCGGTTTTCGAAGGTATCTTTAAGAACATGGTTCATCGTTTCAAAAGAGACCAACCCGGACTTCTTGATGAAAGCCCCCAACATGATCATGTTGGTCACCTTGTCGGCCTTCAACTGCTTGGCAAGGTCATTGATCGGGATCTCGAAAATTTCTAGATCGCCACGGATGGGCCTTGACTCGATCATACTCGAATTCAAAAAGATGGTCCCTCCTGATTGAACCTGGTTTTGGAAACGAAAGAGAGAGGGGTTATTCATCAATACGGCAAACTCCGGTTCCGAGGCGACCGGAGAAGCAATCTCTTCTGTGGATAGGACCACCGTACAGTTCGCCGTTCCTCCCCTTACCTCCGCCCCATAAGAAGGCAGACAGGTGACGTTCTTCCCTTCATACATTCCTCCGGTGGCAAGGAGGTAACCCATCATGATCACTCCCTGTCCACCGAATCCAGAAAAAACGGCCTTAATGAGCATCCTTCTTCACCCCAGTAAGATCTTTTAAAACCCCGAGAGGAAAATGGACGGCCATCACTTCATCAATCCATTTGCACGCCTCCAGAGGATCCATTTTCCAATTGGTGGGACAGGGGGATAGGACTTCGACCAAAGAAAATCCCAACCCATCTATTTGGGCGCGAAAGGCCTTGGCAATCGCTTTTTTCGTCTTTAAAATATTCGCAGGGCTGTTCACCGCTGTCCTCTCGATGTAGACACTCCCTTTGGCAATGGCCAGCATTTCGCTGAGATTGATTGGAAACCCGTCCCGACTCTCCTTCCTTCCTCCGGGAGAGGTGGTTGTGTTCTGGCCGAGGATCGTGGTGGGAGCCATCTGGCCGCCCGTCATTCCATAGACGCCATTGTTGACAAAGATGGTGCTAATATTCTCACCCCGAGCCGCGGCATGAATGGTTTCGGCTGTTCCAATCGCTGCAATATCCCCATCTCCCTGATACGTGAAGACGATCCGATCGGGGAGGGCTCTCTTCATCCCTGTGGCCAAAGCCGCTGCCCTTCCGTGGGAGGCTTCTCCCATGTCGATATCAAAATAGTTGTAGGCCAAAACGGCACAGCCGGCAGGAGGAATCCCGATGATCCGTTCCTGAAGATCCATCTCATCGATGACCTCTCCAATGATTCGATGCAAGAGGCTATGCCCGCATCCTGGGCAGTAATGAAAAGGTGTTTTCTTGATCGATTTCGGCCTGGAATATACCTTTTTCATCGTTCCCTATTACAATCTTTTTTGATAATAGTAACTGGAGATGACCCTGGAAATCTCCAGGGGAGTAAGGATCACGCCTCCGGGCCTCCCGTAGAAATGAACCTCTCCGCTTCCCTCCAGAGCGAGTCTCACGTCCTCCACCATCTGTCCCATGTTCATCTCGAAAACAAAAAAGTGTTTAACCTTTTTGGCCATTTCTTTGAGGGCTTTCGATGGGAAGGGCCAGAGGGTGATGGGTCGGAGGAGTCCCACCTTAAGGCCCTCCTCTCTCACCCTTTTGATGGCGCCTTTAGCGATTCTGGCTGCAATCCCAAAGGCCACGACCACCATTTTGGCATCCTCAACGGAGAAGGCCTCCCATTTTACTTCCTCTTTTGAGATTTTTTCATATTTCCTCATCAGCTTCCAGTTATGTTCCTCTTCCTCCATCGGATCCAAAATGAGGGAACGGATGAATCGACTTGGCCTTCCCTTTGCTCCTGTTAAGGTCCAATCCTTATGGGGAAGTTTTTTGACCTGGATCTCTGGTGGCAATTGAACGGGTTCCATCATCTGACCAAGCATGCCGTCTCCGAGAATGATCACTGGGCTTCGATATTTATCGGCAAGGTCGAAGGCCCCAACAGTCAGATCGGCGAGTTCCTGCCCGGAGTTGGGCCCCAGGACGATGTTCCGGTAATCCCCGTGGCCTCCACCTCGGGTAGCTTGAAAATAGTCAGACTGAGCCGGAGCAATATTCCCCAGACCCGGCCCCCCCCGGGTCATATTAACAATGACAGCAGGTAACTCAAGAGCGGAAAGGAAGGAAATGCCTTCTTGCTTCAGGCTGATTCCAGGGGAAGAGGAGGAGGTCATCGCCCTTCCTCCTGCCATGCTTGCGCCGATCACCATATGGATGGATGCAATCTCGCTTTCCGCCTGGATGAATACCCCGCCCTCCACTTGCGTGAGCCTTTCCGACATATATTCAGGGATTTCATTTTGTGGGGTGATCGGGTATCCGAAATAGAAGCGACATCCTGCACGAACGGCCGCTTCTGCGACAATATGATTTCCCCGCATCAATAGCTTATGCACGATAGACCTCAATTGCGATTTCCGGACAGACAATGGCGCATAGCCCGCATCCCGTACATTTTCTCATTTCTTTTTTGTGATTCTTTTCAATATAATAGACTGGATAGTAACCTTTTTGATTCATCCGGTCAGAAGTCTCGATCAGGCGGTGAGGGCAGACAGAAATACAAAATTTACAGTCTTTGCATAGTTCCAAATCGATTTCAATAAACCCCGTCGCCAACGTTTTCCTCTTAAAAACTTGACCTTACAAATTTTCTATTATAAATTGTAATATCTTTAAAATCAACCCATTCGGGAGGCAAAGCTTGGAACCTTCCTTAAATCGACTCGATAAGGAGCCGAAACGCCTGATCATGATCGGTGGAAAAGGGGGTGTTGGAAAAACGACGTGCGCCTCTGCTATCGCGCTCCATTTTGCCCTTCAGGGGAAGAAGACGCTGGTCATTTCGAGCGACCCTACCCCATCGCTCTCTGATATTTTTGAAATGGAGATTGGAGACAAGGAGACCCCGATTTCGAATGTAAAAAACCTCTTTGGGATTGAGATCAGTTCCGAGGTGGTATTAAAGAAATGGAAAGAGCGGTTTGGGCCAGAGATCTATGAAGTCGTCTCATCCTTTGCATCCGTTGATTACGATTTTGTCGAATATATCGGAGGCGCCCCGGGGATTGAAGAAGAGTACATGCTCAGTTACATCCTTGAACTGGTTGAAGGCGGACAGTATGATATGGTCGTCTGGGATACGGCTCCTGCTGGCCATACCCTGAGGCTTCTTCACCTGCCCCAGATCTTTCTAAAACATCTTGAGGCCGCAACAAAATTCTATATGAATCTCTATAGTTATCTTGAAAAATTAAAGGAAACTGTAAAGTTGAAAAAAGGGAAGAGGTCTCTCCTGGAGATTATCAGCGGATGGGAAGACCTAGCAGAGAAGGTGGTCAATTTTATTCGCGATCCTCAAAAGTCTGAGTTTATCATTGTCACCATTCCCGAGGCCTTGGGGGTAAAGCAGACAGAGAGGATTATTAAAGATTTCGATGAATATCAGCTAAAAGTCCACTATTTGATTGTGAATTATGTCATTGAAAAGGCCGATTGTGAGTTTCATCGGATGCGAAGCGAGATGCAACAGGGCTATATTAAGATGCTGGGAGATCAATATTCGCAACGGATTCAATTGGTCCAAACCCCTCTCTTTCCTTACGAGATTAAAGGGGTAGAAAGGATCAAGAGAATTTCGGATATCCTTTTTCAATCATAATTCCACCGGAGGAGGATGAAAGATGTCTATCCTATCAAACCGTGCAAAAGGCTTGAAACCCTCCCCTACCCTCGCCATCAATGCCAAGGCCAAGGCGATGCAAGCCCAGGGGATTCGAGTCGTCAGTTTTGGGGCTGGAGAACCCGATTTCGATACGCCGGAGAATATTAAAAGGGCTGCCATAAAGTCCATCGAGGAAGGCTTCACCAAATATACGGCCGTGGGAGGCATTGACGAATTGAAAGATGCTGTCATCCAGAAATTCCAGAGAGATAACCAGTTGACCTATAAACGGTCTCAAATTCTAATCTCCTGCGGTGGCAAACATTCTTTCTATAATTTGGCTCAGGCCCTCTTCGATCGAGGGGATGAAGTCATCATCCCTGCTCCTTACTGGGTCTCCTACCCTCCCATGGTGGCTTTGGCAGAGGCCACACCGGTCATTATTGAGACGAAAGAGGAGAACGGGTTCAAAGTCACACCAGAGGAGGTGAAAAAAGCCATCACCCCGAGGACCAAAGCTTTGGTCCTGAATAGCCCGTGCAATCCTACGGGAAGCGCGTACACGAAGAAAGAGTTAGAAAAGATTGCAGAGGTAGCCATTTCGCACAGATTTTTTGTTATCTCCGACGAGATCTACGAGAAAATCGTCTATGATGGTTTCGAATTCAGAAGCATCGCTTCCCTCGGCGAGGAAATCAAGGGCCGAACTATTATTGTTCATGGCGTGGCGAAAACTTATGCCATGACCGGATGGAGGATTGGTTATACGGCAGGCCCCGAAGAGATCATCTCCGCCATGAGCAACATCCAAAGCCAGAGCACCTCCAACCCCACTTCCATTTCACAGAAGGCTTCGGTAGAAGCTCTGATTGGACCTCAGGAGGAGGTGAAAAAGATGGTCTCAGCCTTCACCGAGAGGCGAAACTATATTGTCGATCGCCTCAACGAGATCTCAGGAGTCTCCTGTTTCAAACCGATTGGAGCCTTCTATGTCTTTCCTAATTTCTCCGAATATTACGGAAAGTTGTATCAGGGGAAGAAGATCAGTAACTCCACTGAACTGGCTGACTACTTCCTAGACGTAGCTAAGGTCGCCGTCGTCCCGGGGGTCGAGTTTGGTGCTGATCCTTTTGAGAGGCTCTCCTATGCGACCTCCATGAAAGATATCCGAGAGGGTGTCGATCGAATAGAAGAAGCGTTGAAGAAATTAAGCTAGCAAAAGATTGATTCGTATCCACCTCATTCTACCCTCCCCCTTGATGGGGGAGGGAAAGGGTGGGGGTGGTGCATCTCTGGTAGAATTGTAGGGTGCGTTCCCCCTGCCTGCCGGTAGGCGGGCGAACGCACCATTGAAAAAGGCCTGATCGCCTGCCTGCGCGAAGCCGCTCCGGCGAAGGCAGGGGGATCAGGCCCTACAGGTTTTTGTTAATAAATTGACTTAAAGTAATCCCTTAATATCGAGCGGTGGTCGAAGGCAATCTCATCAGGTAGGTTCGATTCGTTAAAGACCCCAATCTCGACCGCATCATCTTTGGCCTTAGGTTTTCCCTTACCTCTTGCTATGTAAACCGTTGAAATGCTGTGATGTCTTGGATCCCTCATGGGGTCCGAATAGGTATGGAACTGCCTAATTAATTTCACATCCAGGTTCGTCTCTTCCTTCGCCTCCCTGACCACAGCCACCTCCAGAGGTTCTCCATAATCCACGAAACCTCCCGGGATTGCCCAGCCATAAGGTGGATTCTTACGTTTGATCAGGATGATTCCTTTGGGTTCGATTTCGATGATGATATCGACCGTAGGAATAGGATTCCGAAAAACCTTAATTTCCTTTTTGCAATTGGGACACTGAATAAGTTTCTTGGTCATATTATGTCTCCCATCATCCCAGGATTAATGAGAATGACAAATGACAAGGTTCAAATGTCAAATCAAATCCTAAGCTCAAA
>CAYMJV010000101.1:0-7028 GCA_964390545.1 uncultured Syntrophaceae bacterium | reverse complement strand
GGAAAGATGAGAAAAGAGGGACTCAACATTTTGAGACAGAAGCTCCTCGGTATCAGGGGGATCGGACCTGAGACTGCAGACAGCATTCTTCTTTACGGACTCCAAAAACCCATCTTTGTGGTCGATGCTTACACGAAAAGAATCTTTTCCCGACACGGGATTCTTTCAGAGAAAGCCACTTACGAGGAAGTTCAGAGACTCTTTATGGAGCATCTTCCTAAAGATAAAAGACTTTTTAACGAGTATCATGCCCTCTTGGTCCATGTAGGTAAAACCTTGTGCAGAAAGATACCGAGATGTGATATATGCCCGATTAAAGGCATAAAAGAATAGGAGCACTTCGTTTAAGGAGCGGCCCTGAGGCCTCGAGGATCGTCCTTCGGACTTGAGGCTAATAAAATTTAGTGTCTCTGCCTCGAGCTTGCCCCGTGGAATAGTGAGTTGCCGGGCATAGGAAGAGTGACTGGTGAATAAAGACTCCCATGAGGAAGGGTAATAGCAAGCCCTTTATTCCACAGGGCAAGCGGTCCTCAAGTCCTGCTGCAGGACGCTCCTCAAGCGAAGCGATCCTCGAACAAAAGAATGGCTTACTGGGAAAAAGAGATTCGAAGTTTGGTTGGGAAGGCGATCCACCGTTACGGGCTGATTCAGGACGGGGATCGCATTCTGGTGGGAGTTTCCGGAGGAAAGGACAGTCTCTCCTTACTTCACCTTCTGAAAGAGCGTCTGAAGCGAGTTCCTATCCGTTATGAATTGTTCACCGTTCATATCGATTTGGGGTTTGATTCTGGAAGAGCGGATATCTTGAGGGACTATTTTGAAAAGGAAGGCCTAACCTATCATATTGAATTCACAGACATCGGGAAAAGGGCCAACAGTTCTGAGAACCGAGAGAACCCTTGTTTTCTCTGTGCCTGGGAGAGAAGAAAGAAACTTTTTCAATTAGCCAACCGGTTCAAATGTAATAAGGTCGCCCTCGGGCATCATAAGGACGACATCATCGAGACCCTTCTTCTCAACATTTTTTACAGCGGTGAGATTAGCACCATGCTTCCTCTTCAATCCCTATTTAAAGGTAAGATTACGATCATTCGACCCTTATCCCTTCTGGAGGAGAAAAAGGTTGAAAAGTTTGCTCGGGCCATGCATCTGCCTGTCGGCCCCAGTGGGTGTCCGAGCTCCGGAAGAACAAAGAGGAAGGAGGTCAAAGAGATCATTGAGACCATGAGCAAAAAGAACCATCGGGTAAAAGGAAATATCTTTCGATCCCTGTCCAACGTCAAATTGGATTACATGTTGTGGAAAAAATAGAATTCTGATAAATTTCTGGCTAACGCTCACTCGCAAAACAATGAAAGGAGAGTTAAAATATTTTGGGGATAATCACATAAATGGGATAGGAGGCCTTGAGAATGAGTAATGGATTTACGAGGAGAGAGTTTCTGAAGAGTTCGCTCATCGGCGGGGTGACATTGGGAACGGGATTGGGTCATGTCCATTGGGCTCATGCACAAACTAATTTAAGATTTAGCACGTGGCACGTTCCTGTAGGTAGAGATGTTCAAACCGTTTGGATTCCCATGATGGAGGAACTTAAGAAGAGGAGCAAAGGCCGGATCAGTTATACCCTGTTTGCAGGAAGTGCATTGGGAAAAGGACCAGAGCATTATGATATCGTCGCACAGGGTCTTTCAGATTTGGGCTATTTCACGGCCACTTGGACACCTGGTAAGTTTCCCTTAACTGATGTCCTCTCTCTGGCTGCATGGGTAGATGGAAAAGATATTGCAACGGATATCGGGAATGCAATGTATAAACGAGTCCTTAAACAAGAATTCCCTGGAGTGAAGATGGTTGAATTAAATGGTTGTATCCAGTCCTTCCTATGGACGAAGAAGCCTGTGCGAACCCTTGAGGATACCAAGGGACTCAAAGTAAGATCCCCCGGAGGGCATCAAACGAATTACATTAAGGCAATTGGTGCAGAACCAGTTTTCATGCCCCTCGGTGACGTCTATGTGGCGATGGAAACAGGGACAGTGGATGGGATCGTTACATGCCCCCCGCAATTTCTCGCATTCAAGCTTAATGAAGTTGCAAAATTTGGAGTGGTGACCACGTTTGGGTGCGTCTCCGAAGGGGTGATTATGAATAATACGAGTTGGAAGAAAATCCCAGGGGACCTTAAACCCACTTTTGATGAAGTCACTCATAATCCTTACAACATCACAGGTGGATTGACCAGGGAGGTTTATAAGGTAATGATGAAGGAGATCACAGACAAGAAAGTGGAGCTCTATAACCTTCCTTCGGCCGAGGCGGAGCGTTGGTACGAGAGATTCAGGAATGTAACCAGAGAGTGGGTAGCCGGTTTGGAAGCCAAAGGTTTGAAGGCCAAACAGGCCGTTAGAATGTACAATGAGGAATGCGAGAAGAGGGGTGTCAAAGTGGTAGCCTTCCCACCCGAATGGAGATAGAGCAAGGGCCACTGGTGAGGAGGGTTGGAAAAATTGAAGCAAGGGATACAAACTCTTAATCGTTTTATTGCTGGCGTGGGTGCATGTTTTCTCATCCCTCTGATGCTCATCACATCAGCCGATGTCTTGACAAGAGATCTATTCAACCATCCCATCCCTGGCACCGTAGAAATGACTCAATACATGTTAGCCGTTTTCATCCTGCTGGGGCTCGCCTATACCCAGCAGGTGAAAGCCCATGTGGGAGTTTCTATCATTACCTCTCGGCTGCCTCATCCTGCTCCATTAATTCTCAATATCATTACCACCCTCATCAGTTTGTTCATTTTTTCTATCCTCGCGTGGCAGGGTTTGGTGGTGGGCATCGAAGAACGGACTGTCTCGGATATGCTGAGAATCCCCCAGTATCCATTCAGGCTCCTTGTTGCGGTGGCGGCTTTTTTATTAGGCCTCGAACTTCTGATCGATTTAGGGGAGTCTGTTAAAAAGCTTGTGGGGAGATCATCCTGATGGATCCCGTCACGGTGGGTATCCTCGGTTCCTGTTTGCTCTTTCTTTTTCTGCTTATGGGTGTACCCATCGCATTCTCTTTAATGCTTGTAGGGTTTCTTGGAACCACTTATCTGGCCTCGATCCATGCTGCACTTCCGATGGTCGCAAGGACAGTCTATGAAACGGCCTCCCATTATCCCTACACCATCATCCCCCTGTTCATTGTTATGGGTAGTTACGCGGAAATTGCAGGGATCAGCACCGATCTTTATGATACGTTCGACAAGTGGCTAAGAAAGCTGCCGGGAGGTCTTGGGATGGCAACCATTGCATCCATTGCAGGCTTTTCCGCTATTTCAGGTTCGTCGGTTGCCTCTTCAGCCGCCTTTGGAAAAGTTGCTTATCCTGAAATGAGACGATTCAACTATTCACCCAGATTGGCTGCAGGAACGGTTGCGGCTGGAGCAACCATCGATTTTCTCATTCCCCCTAGCCTCGGCTTCGTGATCTTCGGCATGCTTACAGAACAGTCCATCGGGAAGCTCCTCATCTCAGGCATGATCCCCGGTCTCATTCTCGCAGGCGCCTTTATGATCATCTTGTATGTTTGGGTGAAATTTAGCCCCAATTCTGCTCTCAGTAGTCCCGAAGGAGTATCCTGGAGAGAGAAGCTCGCTGCTCTAAAAGGAGTCTGGGAAACCGTCGTTATCTTCTTACTGGTTATTGGTGGAATCTATACCGGTTTATTTACGCCGACTGAAGCAGCAGGGGTTGGGGCAACTTTGATTTTCTTAATGGCGATTTGGAAAAGGAGATTGACCCCGAAAATACTGCTTGATTCTCTTTTTGAAGCTGCCCGTGTTTCCGTGATGGTTCTCTTCTTAGTGGCAGGGGCAAATGTGTTCAGTTATTTCTTAGCCCTCTCCATGATTCCCATGAAGGTTTCCGCATGGATCGTAGGGCTTGCTGTTTCCAAATATGTCATCCTGGCCATTATCGTCGTGATTTATTTAATTCTTGGATGTTTCTTAGATGCCATTTCAATGATGATTCTAACACTGCCTGTCATCTTTCCTGTTGTGTTACAACTTGGCTTTGATCCAATATGGTTCGGAGTCGTATGTGTCCTCATGATGGGTGCAGGTTTGATAACGCCCCCGGTGGGTCTCTGTGTATATACAGTGGCCAGCATCGCCAAAGATGCCCCCCTTGAAGAAGTTTTTAAAGGAGCTTTACCTTTTCTTGCAGCCATTTTGTTTGTTACTTTTTTGATCACCTTGTTCCCCCAGATTGCTCTCTTCCTCCCTTCCATGATGGGCCGATAGAGTTGATAGTCCTGTATAATGAAGGGAGAAAGGGAGGGCGATGATCAAATTTGGAGAATAATTCAGATCTTCCGAATCAGCTCTTCAATATCTGCGGATCGGAGCTCCTTGCAGAAGAGATAGAGGAGCTCCGCCGTCTTTTCTACATCAGACCATTTCACCAGTTCGAGGGGCGAATGGCTATAACGCCGGGGAATATAAAGCCCGCCGCATGGAATTCCGTCCCCCGAGGTGTGGATGGACGAAGCATCTGTCCATGTCTTGGAGATATCCTTCTGGTGAGGGATTCCGTGCTTCATCGCTGTTGCCACTAACTTCTGGCGGATCTTCTTCGAATAGATCGTTCCCCATCCCTGGGCATTCACGTCCATGGAGCGAATGACAGGCCCTTTTCCGCATTCTGCTGTTGCCTGCTGGGGTGGGGTGATAGGATCAGCTGCCGGAACCGTATCGACCACAATCGCCATATCCGGACCGATCGACTGAGCAGCCACCTTTGCTCCCCGTGACCCTACTTCTTCCTGAACGGCCGCGACCAAAAATAATTGGTAATCTATTTTCTCCTTCTTCATCCTCTCGCCCAGATTGATGAGAATCGCACAACCAGCGCGGTTGTCGATGGCCTTACTGATTATGGTATCCGCTCCGATGGACTGAAGGTTTGGATGGAAAACAATGGGGTCCCCGATTTCAATTCCCCGTCCCCTGACTTCCTCGGCACTCTCGGCGCCGACGTCGATCCAGAGCTCTGAAATGCTTATCGGCCGCTTCAGATCTTCAGGAGTCATGAGATGGGAATTCTTCACACCGATGACTCCTGTATAGATTCCTTTTTCTGCACAGACATCGACCTTTGTGGCAAGAAGAACCCTCGCATCGATCATCCCGATGAGATCAAAATAGATATATCCTCTTCCATCAATATACTTGACGATCAAACACACCTCATCCGCATGAACACAGATCATTACCGATCGCTTCCCTGTCCCGAGCTTTCCGATGACATTGCCCATGGGGTCCAAGGAGACATCGGGGGTTCTTTTTCTTAATTCCGTAGCAATCGTTTTGATAACCTCTTCTTCGAATCCGCTCCCTCCGGGAATTTCCGCCAATCGCTTGAAGAGATCCAGCATTTTGTTTCTCCTTGTTTGAACTTTTCGACACGTAGGGTGGCTATGAACGGAATTGGATTATCGATAAAAGATGAGATACATCTGATAAACCACAATGACAACGTAAATTAAGCCGATCGCAATGATCATCCGCCGGACCATGATAAATCCACGATGAAGATACAAGAGAACTAAGGCCAAGGAGGCGATGACGAATCTCCAGATCCAGAACATATCCCCATGGAGCTCAATAAAAGAACGCACCAGAGGATTAAATTCTTGACCTCCTAAATCGATAATCATCATGGTGAATAAGGAATCGAGGATATTGAGGCCCAGAATCAAGACGAGTAAAAAGAACAAAATATAGCTGTAACGGTCTACATATCCACCCTTCTCCCGATCCGTTTTTCTTCTAAGTGTTTTTCTTCGGCCGAAAAAGGTGAACCAGCTCAAACGAGGGGTAGGCTTTTTTCTGCGATCAATAGGAGTTCGTCTGTTTTTTTCTTCTTCCATCAGCTCACCTTGGAAGACTCATCTTACACTATCTTCTTTAGCCAGTGCAATAATCAAATTGCTCCCTCACCCTCCCCTCTCCCCGCTGAGACTGTGTCGCAATGTCATTCTGAGGCGTTAGCCGAAGAATCTCTGGTTTCCAACTTATTGATTCTTTGAGATTCTTCACTTCGTTCAGAATGACAAACAAGCAATTGGCCTCATTGCGACACAGTCTCGCTGGGGAGAGGGATGGGGTGAGGGGAAATCCCGCCGACTGTAATGGTATTTATTGCTTTCGTATTAGTTGATCTCCTGTCCTCACGGGATCTCCCTACCGCCTCTTTCTCAAATAGATCCATGCATTCAATCCGCAGAGAAGAATCGTAAAAACAAGAACCACGAAGCGGGAAATTTCGATGTAGACGATCTTCTCCACATAATGGACGATGAAGGAACCCGCGTAAGTAAGGAAGGGTGAATGTTTGGATCTCAGCCAGACCTCGAGATGGGTGAGGGGGCAGTACCAGTCAAATATCTGGATGATGAAAGCAAACGCAAGGCCAGAGAGATGGAATATCTTGGCCACCTTATTCTTGATTCCCCAGAAGGCGCCAAAGAAAAGGAACACGATCCAGAGAAAATGGATGAGAACAACGATATCCGCAAGAATCTTGTAAAGCATTCTTATGTTTTAGTGTCCCCATCGGGGATGGTGGAAGCCCCTCGCCTTCAGGCGGAGCGACAATAGGCGAAACGTGAACAAGGTGAACGTGAGCCAACTTCGGGTTTGTCATACTCGCGAAAGCGGGTATCCAGGGGGGAGTTCCACGGATTTGACCCTGGATTCCTGCTTCCGCAGGAATGACGAATAAACGAGAATCAAAAACGCAGTCGACTTAGGATTGGAACCCCTCGCTTTCAAGGCGAGAAAATTTTCAGTTTATCACAGGAAGGCATTCTTTCAAAGACAGGGTTGGTAACTCTACAAAAACGTATAACGTATAACCTATAACTAAAATCAACCCATTCGGCTCCCCGGTCTGATCCTTCGACTGCGCTCAGGACAAGCGCCCGGGGTATGCTCAGGGTTGATACTGAGCGGCGCTTTTTACCCCGATTTAAAA
>CAYMJV010000100.1:0-7039 GCA_964390545.1 uncultured Syntrophaceae bacterium | reverse complement strand
CCCCCCTTCAGGAGTGGCTTGAATCCGAGTCATGGCGGGCATGGAAGTCTATTGGATTGACCGGGCTTAAGGGTTCTTCCAAGGCCTACCTGCTTGCTTTATGGCGAGAGAAGATGAGGGGTCCTTTGTTGATCGTCGTCCCTCGGCTTCAAGATGCTGAATCCCTTCTTGAAGACCTCCGTTTCTTTCAGAAGGATGAAAAGATCCCTTCCCTCCTCTTTCCTCCGTGGGAAACGCTCCCCTATGATAAAATTGCTCCCCATCCAGAAATCATCCAGGAGAGGGTGAAATCTCTATTTTCTCTTTTGAAAGGTCAAAAGGCAGCTCTCATCGCTCCTGGAAAAGCCCTGATGCAGAAGGTCCTCTCTCCTGGCGATTTAGAGGGGTCGACGCTTTCTCTCTCTGTGGGAGAGGAAGTGGACCGTGATCATCTGGTTCGATTTCTGAATAGGAATGGATTTACTCCGGTCAGGGTTGTGGAGGAGAAGGGAGATTTTAGCATCCGGGGAGCCATCGTTGATATCTATGCGCCACCTTATGATGAGCCTCTCCGGCTCGAATTTGAGGGAGATCGATTGGAGTCGATCCGACGATTTGAGACTGAGAGTCAGCGATCCCTCACCCAAAGTTTGATGGATCAGGCCATTCTTCTTCCCGCAAGGGATATTTCAGAAGAGGATTCCCATCCGCACTCCTCCACTCTTTTTGACTATTTTAAAGGGAAGGGAGTGATCTTCGTCGAAGAAGGAGAAGAAGTGGAAAGGGAGATGAAGGCCTTCTCCCATCTGATTCAAGAACATTATGAAAAGGCCCTTTCAAAAGGGGAATCCGTTCCTCCACCTGAGTCAAGTTATCTTCGTTATGAAGAGGTCACCACTCATCTCAATAAATTTCAAACGGTCTTCCTTCAGGAAGGCCCTATCGCTCCTCCGCAATGTCAACACCTCCTCCCTGTTGACATGGAGTCCAATGAAGAACTTCAGAGAGAAATAAAAGCTCACCTTTCCGGGTTGGCCAACCTCTCAGAACAGTCTCCTTTTTCTATTCTGCTCCAGCATCTTCATGACTGGCAGAGAAGAGAGGTGAAAGTCATGATCGTCTCTCACACCCTTGGACAGGCCGAAAGGTTGAGAGAACTTCTCGCCCATTATGAAGTGGAATCCCATCTCGAGAAGACCAGGACGTTTAAGGAAGTCATGGCCTCGGACGTCAGGGCGCTCACGCTCCTCGTCGCTCCTCTCTCCTCTGGGTTTCAAAATCCAAAGGAAGGATGGGTCCTGCTCACCGAAGAGGAGATTTTCGGTGAGAGGAGAAGGCTTCGGGAAGCAAAGGTAAAAAAGCCCTCTCCCCCGATCTCCTTCAGCGAACTTCGGGAGGATAATTTCATCGTCCATGTCGACTATGGCGTCGGAATCTACCGGGGACTCAGACACCTCAAAATCGGAGGTGTCTCGAACGACTACCTTCTCTTAGAGTATCTGGATGGGGATAAGCTTTATGTTCCTGTGGACCGGCTCAATCTCATTCAACGCTATGTAGGAGGAGATGGGAGAGGACCCAGGTTGGATAAATTGGGAGGGACCTCCTGGGAAAGGGCAAAGAAGAGGGTGAAAGCTGCCGTATCCGCCATGGTCAAAGAGATCCTCGATCTCTATGCGGCAAGGCAGGTCTTCCAAGGACACCCTTTTTCTCCTCCGGATCAGTTCTTTAAGGAGTTTGAGGCTACCTTTGAGTATGAGGAGACTGGCGACCAGATCAAGGCGATCGAGGAGGTGATGCAGGATATGGGCAATGCTAAGCCCATGGATCGTCTGATCTGCGGGGATGTGGGATTCGGAAAGACCGAGATCGCCCTCCGGGCAGCCTACCGGACGGTCATGGATGGAAGACAGGTTGCCTTGTTGGTTCCCACCACGGTTCTGGCGCAGCAGCATTACCAGACCTTCCGTGAGCGATTCAAGAACTACCCTATAGCGATTGAGATGTTGAGCCGTTTTAGAAGTCCTCTGGAGCAGAAGGAAGTGTTGCAGCGATTAGGAGAGGGAAAGGTGGATATCGTGATCGGAACCCATCGGCTTCTTCAAAAGGATGTGGCCTTTCGAGATCTGGGGTTGGTGGTGATCGACGAAGAGCATCGCTTCGGGGTCTCCCATAAGGAGCGATTAAAGCAGATGAGAAAGTTGGTGGATGTGATCACCCTCTCGGCGACCCCCATTCCGAGGACTCTTCAGATGTCCATCTCCGGCATCCGGGATCTCAGTCTCATTCAGACCCCTCCTCAGAATCGCCTCGCCATTCAGACCTTTGTGGTCCGGTATGATGATGAATTGATCCGGGAGGCCGTGACGAGAGAGTTTCAGCGGGGAGGTCAGGTCTTCTTCGTTCACCATCGCGTTCAGAACATCCACGCCATGGCCCACCATCTCAAACGTCTTGTCCCGGAAGCCTCCCTGGCCATTGCCCACGGTCAGATGAAAGCGAAGGAGCTGGAGAAGGTCATGTTTCAATTTGTGAGAAAGGAATTTAACCTTCTCGTCTGCACGAGCATCATCGAATCCGGTCTCGACATCCCGGCCGCCAACACCATTCTGATCAACCATGCCGAACAGTTCGGTCTGGCAGACCTCTACCAACTCCGCGGGCGAGTGGGAAGAGGAAGCCATCAGGCCTATGCCTATCTTCTGATTCCCGGAGACCTCGTTCTCTCCAGAGACGCCATGAGAAGACTTCGGGCTATCCAGGAATTGAGCGAGTTGGGGTCGGGTTTTAGACTCGCCGTTCAAGATTTAGAGATTCGCGGAGCAGGAAACCTTCTTGGGCCCTCCCAGTCCGGCCATATCACGGCGGTGGGATTTGAACTCTATGCCCAGTTGATGGAAAGAGCTGTCAAAGAGTTACGAGGGGAGGAAATCATCGAGGAGGTTACCCCGGAGATTCGCTTCCATCTCCCTGCTTTCATTCCCGAAGATTATGTGGAAGATCCTGGGGAGCGGTTAAATCTCTATCGAAGGCTCTCGCTCTCTCGCTCGGATGAGGAGGTGGAGACGATCCGGGAGGAACTGGTGGACCGGTTTGGGAGGGTTCCCGAGGAGGCTGAGCATCTCCTCGAAGTGATCAAGGTGAAAATTATTCTAACAAAATTGTCGATCAAAAAATTTGAGGAGACAACCTCTCAAATCGTCCTCACCTTCGACGAAAAGACTCGAGTCTCTCCAGAGAAGGTGGTGACCTTCGTTCATGAAGGAGAAGGGCGACATCGATTCACTCCAGACGCCAAATTGGTCGTTGAAGGGTGGCCCGATGTGAAAAAAGACCCCTTTGGAGCGGCCAGAAAGCTATTGCAAGCCCTGGCTTGATATGGTAGATTTTTCATCGAGTTCCAAACAGGACAGGCGACAGAAGGGAAAACAATGAAGAGACATCATGCGCTGCTGCTCTCGTTGATGTTCTTAATTGCCCTTGGTGGCTGTGGGGAGTGGGGAAGAGGACTTCCCGACCATATTCTTGCTCAAGTCAATGAGGAACAGATTACCGTGGATGAGTTCAATCGGGAAGTGAAGGAGTTGATCCTGGAACCTGGCCAGGAGGTCAAAGGGAGGAATTTCTCCGACCTCAAAGAGGCCTATCTGGATCAGGTGATCGAACGGAGAATCTTGGTCCAAGAAGCAAGACGGCTGGGGATCAAGGTCTCTTCAGAGGAACTAAACCAGGCCATCTCTGAAATCAAAAAGGATTATCCCGGTGAGGGATTTGGAGAGAAATTGGGTCTCAAAGGGATCACCCTGGAGGAGTGGAAGAGCCGACTGGAAGAGAAACTGCTGGCAGAGAAGATGATCCGCCATGCCCTCTATTATCGAGGAGAGATCGATGAGAAGGAGGCCCTCCAGTATTATGAAAACCATCTCTCTAAATTCCAGATCAGCGAGAAGGTGAGGGCCCGGCAGATCGTCGTAACGAGTGAGGAGGAAGCGATTCAACTCCTGAACCAACTCAAAAAGGGAGAGAATTTTGAGAAACTGGCAATGAAAAAATCTCTGGGACCTGAGAAGGTCGAGGGCGGGGATTTAGGTTACTTTAGCAAGGGGGAGAGACCAGCCGAATTCGAGCAGGTGTTTTCCTTGGAAGCGGGGGAGATCAGCGGGGTGATCAGAAGCCCTTATGGATATCACATCTTTAAATTGGATGAGAAGATAGCCCCTCGGCAAGTTCCTTTCGAAGAGGCGAAATCAGGGATCCTCCAGGAACTTCGCCAGAAGAAGGGGGAGGAAGAATATCAGCGATGGCTCAAGGGGCTCAAAGGAAAGGCGAAGGTGAAGATCAATAAGAAGTGGCTCCGATCATGAGAAGAAAAAAAGGGAGAATGAAAAAGCTGCTCTTCGGCACGGGGATATTTTTCCTTTGCTATGGCTCCGTCTCGCCCGGCGGAGCCGTCGTCGATCGTATCGTAGCGGTGGTCAATCAGGAGATCATCACTTTCTCGGAAATAGAGAAATGGAGCCGTCCCTTTCAGGAGGAAATCCAGGCCGAAGATCGATTGGAGAGACGGGAACGAATTCAGGAGGTTTTCCGGAAGGTCCTGGACAGGATCATTGAGGAGAAATTGATCGAACAGGAGGCCAAGAAGTCCGGAATCAAAGTAACAAGCAAAGAGATCGAGGTAGCCGTTGAGGAGGTGAAAGAAAAAAACAAGATCAATCAGGAGGCATTGGAAAAGGCCTTGGCCGCCGACGGATTGACGTTAGAAGCATTCAAAAAAGATCTGGAGAAGAGGATTCTGCGCACCAAATTTGTCCATTCGGCTGTTAAGGTGGAACAAAAGGCTGGGGAAAAAGAATTGATAGAGTTCTTCCAAAACAATGTCAATCAATATCGGGTCAATGAGTCCTATCGACCCGCCCACATTCTATTTCTTATTCTACAAGAAGCGACGCCGGAGCAAATTCGTGGAATTCGAAAGAAAAGTCAGAAGGTTTTAGAGAGAATCAAGGAAGGGGCGGACTTTGCAAAAATGGCCATGGAGTACTCAGAGGATACCTCAAGCAGCAAAGAGGGAGGCGATCTGGGTCATTTTAAGAAGGGAGAACTTCTCCCGGCTCTCGAGAAGGAAGCGATGCACCTCCAAGTCGGGGAGGTGAGTGGCCTCATTCGAACAGAGCTCGGCTTCCATATCCTCAAGCTCCTTGATCGGAAAGGGGGAGAGCCCCCTCCTTTAGAAGAGATCAAGGAGAAGGTTCAGGCAGATTATTACGAAAAGGAGTTGGAAAAGGCCTACCAGCAATTTCTCGGCAAGTTGAAGGAAAAGTCCGTTATTGAGATCAAACTTTAATTCCAAATTCCAATGTCCAAATCCCAAATCTCAAGTAAATTCCAATCATCAATTTCAAATGACCGAAACCATTTTGTTTGACATTTGGATTTTGATTATTGGAATTTGTTTGGGATTTGGTGCTTGGAGTTTGGTGCTTATTCCCCTTCGGGACGAAAAAGACCTTAGACCCATTAGATACTCTCTCACAAAAAGGTAGATTGATGTCACTTCCGCTTATTGGCATCACCATGGGCGACCCCACGGGTATCGGACCGGAAATCATCGTGAAGGCTCTTTCAAAAAAGGTTCTCTTCCAGGTCTGTCGCCCCGTGGTCTTCGGGGACCAAGGCGTCCTAGGAAAGACCATCCATAGGCTGGGCACGCACGCCACCTTGGAGATTTTCAAAGAGGCCCCTGAAGAGGGATATTCCTCCCGAAAGATCTTTCTTCTTCCTTTAAGCCACCTGAAAACACCCCCTCTCCGATTCGGAAAACCAGACAGGGCCTGTGGACAGGCTATGGTGAGATATATTGAAGAGGCCGCGCGGTGGGTGAAAAACGGAAAGCTGGATGCCATGACCACCTGTCCCATCAATAAACAGGCAATTCATGATGCAGGTTGTTCCTTCTCAGGGCATACTGAACTCTTAGCCCATCTGGCTAAGGCCTCTCTGGTGGCCATGATGTTTGTAGGACCGAAGTGGAAAGTCGTTCTCGTCACAACTCATCTCCCCCTTCATAAAGTTGCCCAATGGATTACAAAGGAACGGGTTTCTTCTATCATACGGTTAACCGGAGAAGGACTGAAAAAATGCTTTGGGATTCCCCGCCCAAGGGTGGCTGTCCTGGGACTTAATCCTCATGCTGGCGAAGAGGGGCTTCTGGGAAGTGAGGAAAGGAAAGAAATCATTCCTGCCATCGAAAAGGCGAGGTCCCAAGGAATCAAAGTGGAAGGACCCTTTTCTGCCGACTCCTTTTTCAATCTGTCTGGCTCTTCCCCCTTTGATGCGGTGGTCGCCATGTACCACGATCAAGGTCTTATTCCAATTAAGATAGTCGATTTCCAACGTTCCGTGAATTTCACCTTGGGATTACCCTTCATTCGAACCTCCGTCGGTCATGGGACAGCCTATGACATTGCTGGGAAGGGTTTGGCTGATCCAAACAATCTGATCAATGCAATCCTTTTAGCCTCTAAGCTATCGAAATTAAAAAAGAAATATTGATACATCAATTTAAGAAAAAGATGTTGACAAAAGACCTGTTTTGGGCTAAAAAACTAATTTGTGAAAATTATCTTTTGAAGTGATCTCTATACCATCATTAGACTCCAATCGATGCCTTCCATAAGGAGAAAAAAATGCGAGAAGTAGTCATTGCAAGTGCGACGAGGACAGCCATCGGGACCTTTGGAGCCTCTCTGAAGGACGTTCAAGTGGTTAAGCTAGGCGCCATTGCGATCAGGGAGGTATTAAAAAGGGCGGGTTTGAAACCTATTACAAATAAGGACTTGTTGGAAGTAGCACCAGATATGTTCAAATGGACAGGGATGACGGATCTCGAGAAGTCCCATTATCAATGGGATGACAGACTAGAGGAAGTTCAGGTCGATGAAGTGATTATGGGCAATGTCCTTATCGCTGGGCAGGGACAGAATCCAGCACGGCAGGCCATGATCTCTGCAGGGGTTCCGAAGGAGACCAATGCCTTTACGATTAATAAAGTATGCGC
>CAYMJV010000099.1:4615-7041 GCA_964390545.1 uncultured Syntrophaceae bacterium | reverse complement strand
CGTGTCGCCTTCATCGGCCATCCCTATAATCTTTTCGACCCGGATATTAATAAGCATGTTCTCACTTTAGCGAAGCAGCTGGGAATAGAGATCCTTACCCCGGATCATTTCTCTGAGAAGGAGATCGATCGAGAGCTCTCCGATCTTTCCAAAGAGATTTACTGGTCATCAGGAAGGGAGATTGTGGGGGCTCTGTTTCACTTTCTAAAAGGTGGGGTGGATGGAGTGGTCTTCCTCACCTCTTTTAAATGCGGGGTCGATGCCCTCCTTCAGGAATTCATAAAAAGGAGTTTAAAGATTCGAAAAGAGTCCACCATTCCCTTTCTTGTTCTCTCCTTTGATGAGCATACGGGGCGGGAAGGATTGGTGACCCGGTTAGAAGCATTTAAGGATATCATAGAGAGCCGGAAAGGCTCTCAGGTTAAGGTTTAGGTTAAGGTCCAGAAAATAATCATTTTAGTAGCGTCGGCATTCCTGCCTGCCGGCAGGCAGGTACTGCCGACGGAATCCTAAATTCGAAATTTACAAATATGGGTTATTACTTAGGCATTGACGTTGGCTCCATCACCACGAAGATGGTGGTGATCAATGAGAGAGAGGAAGTCTTATCCAAAGTCTATCTCCGGAACAGTGGCCGTCCCATTGAAGCCATTCAGCAGGGGATGAGGGACGTTCTGGTTCAGCTGGGGGATAGGGTCCCCGTCGAAGGGGTGGCCACGACGGGTAGCGCTCGACATCTGGCCGGTTACCTGGTGGGAGCGGACATCATTAAGAATGAGATCACAGCTCATTCTATAGCCGTGATCGATCTATTAGCTGGAGCAAGAACCATTATCGAAATCGGAGGACAGGATTCGAAGGTCATTGTATTGAGAAATGGAGTTGTTGTTGACTTCGCCATGAATACGGTCTGTGCAGCAGGGACGGGCTCTTTCTTAGACCAGCAGGCCGCAAGGCTTGGAATCTCCATTGAGGCATTTGGGAATCTTGCCTTCAAGGCAAATCATCCTGTCCGTATTGCGGGGCGATGCACGGTTTTCGCTGAGACAGATATGATCCATAAACAGCAGATGGGCCATACGGTCGAGGATATTGTGGCCGGGCTCTGTGATTCTCTGGTGACAAATTATCTCAACAATGTCTGCCGCGGGAAGGAAATCCTCACCCCTATTGTCTTTCAGGGAGGCGTGGCAGCCAACCGGGGCATCCAGATCGCCTTTGAAAGGGAGTTGAACACTGCTTTGATTATTCCGGAACATTATGATGTCATGGGAGCCATTGGGGTGGCCAAGCTGGTCAAGAAGGCAAGACCTTCTCAAACCCAGTTCAGAGGATTTGACCTTCCACAAAAATCCTGTTCCACACGGGGGTTTGAATGCAGTGAATGTGGGAATCAATGTGAAGTGGTTCAACTCATCGTCGACCATCGGGTCGTTGCCTGCTGGGGCGATCTGTGCGAACGCTATCGTCCATCCTCTTCAGACCCCCATGCCAAAGGGAAGTAAGGTTGACATGGAGGAGCGCTACCCCCAATCCCTCAATCGATTCATTTACCTCTTTTTCTTTCAATTCTGTTCCACCCTTATCCCTCGGCCGATACAGAAATTTTTCAGCATTATTGGGGGAGACCTCTTCTATCTCCTGATGAGAAAGACAAGGGCCAACGTGCGTAGGAATATCGAAGGGATTGGCAGAGGAAGATGGTCGAATGGAAGGATCGGTGTGATCACACGAAAAACCTTTCAGAATTATGGACAATATCTTTTAGACTATATGGTGATGCATCGTCTCCGCCCCTCGAATAAGGCGCGATGGATCGAGGAGGAGGTAGGGGGAGAATATATGATCGAAGCCCTTCAAAGAGGGAAAGGGGTCATCTGCATTACCCCTCACCTCGGAAATTGGGAGATCGGAGGACTTCTCTTCTCCTTTAGAGGAGGAAAGCTTAGTGTCCTCACCCTGGATGAGAGGGATCGGGATACGAAGTCTTTTCGGGAAGAGATGAGGAAAAGTCGAAAGATAAAAAATCTCTATATCGATCCGAAAGATGACTCTCCAATGGCCATTCTGGATGTGTTGAAGGCCCTACGTCAGAATGAAATTGTTGCCATGCTGGGTGACCGGATCGAGTCTCAAAAGACCATGATCTTTGAGTTTTTCGGCAAAGAGACCCTTTTCCCCATCGGGGTAGGCGTCATCGCCATGGCGACGGGAGCCGCCGTCCTTCCAGTCTTTGTGGTGATGGAGCAAAGCCGGAAGTATCGGGGTATCATCGAAGCCCCTATCTATTTCGAATCCTCCACAAGGGGAGACCGGGAAGCGATCCTTCGAAAAGGGATGGAAAACTTAATCAAAAAATTTGAGGGGTATATCGAAAAATACCCGGATCAATGGTATAATTTCTTTTCCTATTGGAATCAAAATAA
>CAYMJV010000099.1:2880-4515 GCA_964390545.1 uncultured Syntrophaceae bacterium | reverse complement strand
GGCGGAAGAGGAGAAGCATGGTTGAACCAACCAACAATCTGATCGAAAAGATCAAACAGCTTATTATCACGAGATTGAAGCTTGTGGATATGACACCTGAAATGATTGAAAGCAATGCCCCCCTCTTCGGCGAGGGACTCGGACTGGACTCCATCGATGCCCTCGAGCTGGTTCTGGGTCTGGAGAAGGAGTTTGGGGTCATCATCCCCGATGCGGAGGTTGGGAAAAAGGTCTTCCAATCGGTCAGGACGATGGCTCAATATGTATTAGAGCAACAGGGCAAGGTATGATGAATCGCAAAGGGAAAACAGCTTTCTGTTTTCCCGGTCAACTCCGAGACCGAGTCATCTTGGAGGATCACCACCCGCTGAAAAAGGATCCCCATTTTCGAGAGTGGACTGAAAAGGCTTCCAGACTGACCCGGTTTGATTTTCTCCAATTCTCTTTCAAAGGAGAGGAAGAAGACATTGGGTTTAATCTCAAACTCCAGATATCGACCTACCTCCTTTCCATGATTCACTTCTATCGGTTGCGGGCTGCCGGATGGGTCCCGGATGTCTTAGCCGAACACAGCATGGGGATCTATGCTGCGCTGGCTGCCTCTGAAGCAATCACTTTTGAAGAAGGCCTCTTCATCACCGAATCCATCGGAAGGCTTCTCGAAAGAGAGGGATCCCTGCACCGGGGTGGTTTGGCCAGCGTCATCGGGTTAACTTTAGAAGAGATTGGAAAGATCTGTTCTGATCTCAATGGTCACCACCTTTCCATTGCCAACTATAATGGCTCTATGCATTATGTCCTTTCTGGGGAGGAAAAAGGGGTAGAGAAAGCTATTTCCCTGGCTCTCTCAAGAAAAGCGATCTCCGCTTCTCGGCTTCCCTTTCATACGGCTCTACATTCCCCATCCCTTCTCTCCTTAAAGGAAGAGATTCAGCACATCTTGAAAGAGATTGAGATCCGCCCACCCAAATTCCCTCTGCTCAATCACTGGACCGTTAAGCCGTTGGAAAAAGTTGAGATCAAAGATTTTCTCTGCCTTGAAATCGGGCAACCCGTTTATTGGGATCGATGCGTGGAGAGGTTGATCCAGGAAGGGGTGACCCAGTTCATCGAAGTAGGACAGGAGGCCACTCTGACCAAACTGATACGATGGATCCATCGGGAGGCAGAGGTTTTCTCTGCAGGAGAATCCCTGTAAGAAAAGGCAGAAGATGAGATATCATGAGACGCCCCTTCAGGTTCGATTTTATGAAGTCGATGCTTATGGAGTTGTCTGGCATGGTCACTATATTGGCTGGTTCGAAGCCGGCCGAAACGACCTGACTGAGCGTTTCCGCCTCGGTCCTCTTCAACTCAAGGAGAGGGATCTCTTGGCACCCGTTGTCGAGTTGACCTGTCAGTTCAAACTTCCTGCCACCTTTGGAGATTCGTTGATCATCCAGACGACGATGGAGAGAACAGAAGTGGCCAAACTGATTTTTCACTATCGAGTTCTCCAAAAAGAAAATGAAAAGGTTTTGGCCACGGGCTCGACCACCCATGTCCTCACCGATCTCAACGGAACCCTTCTTTATCGGGTTCCTCCAGAGGTCTTCGAAAGCATCGAAGCCATGAGAAAGTATTTAGAAGTCTAAT
>CAYMJV010000099.1:0-2780 GCA_964390545.1 uncultured Syntrophaceae bacterium | reverse complement strand
TATGAAGGTCCTTCTGATTGATCCTCCCCATCAAATCTTTCCAGGTCTTCGGATGTGGACCCCTTCCTTCGGGCTCCTCCAATTAGCCGCCTATCTGGAGAGAGAAGGAATTGAGGTTCAGGTTCTTGATGGCACAGCTCTCAGGAACTCGTGGAAGGGTATGGCAGATTCCGTTTCAACAGCGAAGGCTGATGTTATTGGCGTCACCTGTTCTGCCACCTGTCTCTCTCCAGAGGCTCTTCAGACCATCTCTCTCTGTCGAAGACTCTCCCCTGAGGCAAAGATCGTGGCAGGCGGAAGCCACTTTACCCTGATGGCTGAACCCATTCTAAAAGAGATAGAGGATCTCGATTACGTTGTTTTGGGAGAGGGCGAAATTGCCCTTCTTAAACTCCTCCAGAACTTATCCGGAGGAAGGAATGGCAAGGAAGTCAGAGGAGTTGCCTTCAGAGAAGATGGGAAAGTCATCCTTCAGGAGAGATATTCTCTCATCCCCAACATAGATTCCCTTCCTCTTCCTGCCTACCATCTGGTTGATATGGAAAGCGAGGCCTATTACTGGCACGGGATGGGAAAGAGGGCCTTTGGAATCTCCACCAGCCGGGGCTGTGGAGATCACTGTGCTTACTGTTCGGAGACGCAATTCTGGGAAGGGGTTTGGAGAGGGCGAAGTGGAAAGAAGGTGGTGGAGGAGATTTCCTTTCTCCAGCGCCGTTATGGAAAGAGCCTTTTTGTTTTCAATGAAAATACCTTCAACTGGAATCGAAAGAGGGTGGAAGAGTTCCTTCAAGAACTTGGGACGTCTGGTCTTCGGATCAACTTCTGGTTTCAATCCCGGATCAAGGACATTCTCCGAGACGAAGATCTCATCCCGGAGATGAGACGTCTGGGTCTCTATGAAGTGATGCTGGGCATTGAGAGCATCCACCCGGACGTCCTGAGTCGATACGATAAGCAGCAATCGAGAGAGATGGCTCAGAAGGCCATCGATATTCTCAGAGGAAATAAGATTATGGTCATGGCCAACATTATGTGCGGGGATTGGAACGATTCTGAAGAATCGCTCAAGGAAGTCTTCCAATTTGTGAAACACCAGAGTGACTTTCTGATCCTCACCCTGACCACTCCCCTGCCGGGGACGAGATACTTTGAAGAAGCGGAGCGACTGGGAAGGATCCGGGAGAGGGATTTCGGGAAATACGATTTCATGCATCCCATTATGGATACACAGTTCCTGTCGGCTGAAGAGATCCACCGCCTTCAACAGGCTTATCTGAAAAAGTTCTATACCCAGCCGAGAATCCTCCTGGGCGCTTTCCTCGATCCGAATCCATTCAAGCGGATGGCCTACCGGCTCATCCTTCGATATGTCTGGGAAAACGCAACCCGAAGACCGTGGAAACAACCCAACCTTGAAGAAGGGTAAAGGTTTGAGGATAGAGGTTTGAGGCAAAATAAAAGAGTTGTAGGCGCACCTGCCTGCCGGTAGGCAGGGGCTTCAGCCTGCGAAATCAAAGGCATGTAGCGCAACCTTTAGGTTGCGCTATAAAAATCGTTGCCCCAATAACTTGATGGATTAAAAATCGAATGACTAAGAATACTCCGCATTTAAAAAAAGTTCTCCTCATTTTTCCGAGAGAGAAAGGGATCAAGTATTCAAACGATACCCTTTATCCCTTCCCGATGCTGGGGCTCACCATCCTTGCTTCTCTCTTTCCTAAAGATTATGAGGTCAAGATTGTCAATGAAGTGATTGAAGAGATCGATTTCGAATCCGCAGTCGATTTGGTGGGGATTACTGCCCTAACCTGTGTGAGCAAAAGAGCTTATGAAGTTGCAGATCGATTCAGAAAAAGAGGAGTGAAAGTCATCCTGGGGGGAGTCCATCCAAGCCTTTTACCCGATGAGGCAAAGGTGCATGCAGATTCCGTCTTCATTGGAGAGGTGGAGAGGAGGTTCGAAAGAGTTTTAAAGGACTTCGAAGCCGGGAGGCTCCAGCCTTTTTATGGAAATCACGAATGGGGCGACTTAAAGGAAATGCCCCTTCCACGGCGGGAACTTCTGGGTAAACGCTACAGCCCTATTTTCAAAGCGATTGAGACAACACGAGGCTGCCCAAACCGCTGTGACTTCTGCTCCGTCCCCACGATCAATGGAAGGCATTATCGAATCCGTCCCCTTGAGGAAGTGGATCAGGAACTCTCTTCCATCATAAAAAAGAAGGGAGAATATCTCTTCCTCGCCGATGACAATGTGATGGCTCGGGAGGATTATGCCTTAAACCTCTTCGAAATCTTCAAACGCCATGAAGTCAAGTGGATGGGATTTGCCACGGTCCAGGTCGCCAAGAAGGAAGACCTTCTCAAAAAGGCTCAAGAGAGCGGTTGTATCTCTCTTTTCATCGGTTTTGAGTCTCTTACTCAGGAGAATCTGGATGATGTTTCGAAACGATTTGTGGATACAAGGGAATTGTCCGATCTGATTCGAAACATTCAAAATCACCGGATTGGCATTCACGGTTCTTTCATCTTCGGCTTTGATGGGGATGATCCGACTGTCTTTAAGAGAACGGTTGAATTTGTCCAGAGAAACAATATCGAACTTCCCACCTTCTCCATTCTCACCCCCTTTCCGGGCACTCCTCTCCGAAAGCGGCTGGAGGAGGAGGGGAGGATCCTCGACCGCGATTGGTCCCATTACGACATGAGCCATGTGGTCTTCAGACCGAAGAAGTTAAGCATTCAGGAGCTTCAGGAGGGATATCTCTGGGCACAGAAGTA
>CAYMJV010000098.1:0-7262 GCA_964390545.1 uncultured Syntrophaceae bacterium | reverse complement strand
CTCGTCGGAACCAGACGCTGGTCAATCGGTGGTAACACCGTGTCCCCTTCCCGAATGATGATCTTCTTTTCTGTAAGCTTATAGAATTCTTTTACGATCACGATGGAATGCTCTCCAGGAGGTAACTCAATATATTTGGGTGAAGTTCCGTAATGTTTTCCATTGACATAGATCTTGGCACCGGCTGGTTGAGTGTTCACAAAAATAGAGCACATCTGGGGAGGGCCCTCGGATGGTTCAGGAGCAGGAGTGGGCGCAAGGGAAGGACGAGATGGGGTTGGAGTCACAGGAGCTGGAGGAGGAGAAGAAGTCTTGCCGGCCGATTTAACCAAAGAGACGGTGAGTTTCCTGCCGATGCCTTCTGTCAAAGAAATCTCATGATCCACAGGTTCATAGCCTTCCAGGTCAATCTTGACGGAGTATTTCCTGGCCTTCAGCCCTTCAACTTCCAATGGGGTCTCCCCCATCTCCTCTCCGTCGAGATGGATGGTGGCTCCTGCCGGGACGGTCTCGACAATGAGAACGCGACCATCTCTACTCCACTCTTTTTCGATAGCGGCCAAAACAGCCTCATCGACCCCCATCTTTTTCAACTTCTCAAGATACGCCTTGGTCTTTGGAAAATTTACCCCCTTCTCTTCGATCGTCATTAAGACTTTCTTCTTGCTTACATTCCTATGCAACAGCTCTCCTACCTCCTCAAGGGAGAGAGGTTTCCTCTCCTCAGAAAAGGCCGCCGTAAAGGAAAAGGCCATCACCAGCGAGATGAGGAGGATAAGTATTTTTTTCATCACCTTTCCTGTTTTTTTCACTTTACTCCAAAAGATTTCCTCTCCCCTCGGTGGGAGGGGATTCACCCCGTTAGATAGAACATCTACTGGACAGCACGGCGCGTTAAAGAACTTATCTAACAGGGTGAAGGGGAGGGGGGACCAAAAGGTTTTCATCTTGTCCACCCCCACCCTCGCCCTCCCCCATCAAAGGGGGAGGGGATTATTGGGAAGATTTGAAATATCTTTTGTTAATCTTTACCGTCCATACAATTATGGACTGATTAGTAAACTCGGTGTCATTCGTTAAATTCGTTATCATTCGATATGGCTTCACGGCTGCATCACAAGGCGAAACCCTTGATCCATGGCACGGTCATTCGCACGAAGATCGGAATGGCGGTAGGCACATCGCTCATGACCGGGTTCATAGTACCAGCTCCCACCCCTGCTCACCCGGAATGGTCCTTCCTCTGAATGGAATGGATTTTTTTGTTGATGCTTTTGATAAGCATCCTTACTGTAAACATCTTCACACCACTCTAAAACATTTCCCAGCATATCATACAGCCCAAAGGGGTTTGGGGAAAATTTGCCGATGGGAGCGGAGACCAAGTAGCCATCTTCGCAGTTATGGATAAAAAAATGGGGCCATTCACGTTTGGCTGTTTGATCAGCCGTGTTCTCATGCGTGCAAGCTTGATTCGGGTCATCTCCCCAGTACCTTGAGGTTTTTGTTCCTGCCCGGCAGGCAAATTCCCATTCGGCCTCCCTGGGCAATCGAAAGATATTCTTGCCTCGATACTGTTTGGTCAGCCAATCCGCAAAGGCTTTGGCTTCTTCCCAGCTCACATTGACCGCCGGCTGATCGTCGCCATTCAAAGAATGGCCCTGGTGGGACTTGCTGTCATGTTGGGCGATGAACCTTCGATACTGGCCATTGGTCACTTCATGCTTCCCTATCCAAAACCCATCGACACAGACCTCGTGGACAGGTCCTTCATCTGAAAAACGTCCCTTCTCACTCGAAGGGCTTCCCATCTCAAAACATCCTCCATGGACCCAGACAAACTCAATGCCGGTAACAGATTCCCGCCACACAACGGCAGAGGATCCATCTGGAATCTTTTTCAACTGGGCAAAGACCTGCTCCCGTTTCCCCAGTTTAATGGCCACCTCTTGGTCCCAGGCTTCGTAACCCTCTTTGATGATCCGGATTTGATAGGATCCGGGGGAGACTTCTTTCTCCTCATAGGGGCTTACTCCTACAGACTTACCATTGATGAGAATAGCCGCTCCCACAGGCTCTGTCTGGATGACAAGCCCCCCTCCTTTTACATCAACTTCTACCAGAAACCCAACCTTTACCTCTCCCGTTTTCTCGGTGATCTTTGCAGTAGCCAGATCTTCTTTCGCCTGTGTAATAGTAAATTTGGCAATATAGATCGCTTTCTCCCGCTCACCCACTTTGATGATGTAAAAAACCCTTCCTGAATCGCCGGTTTGAATCCCATCATCTGTTCCCTTATCCAACTTAATGACATCCCGTTGGACAGAGGTCACCTTTCCCCTAATTCCCTCTGCCGGGGAAAGAGACGGAAGTATCAAAGCTAAGCATATGAAAAATATACCAAATCTAATCGTCATTCCCATTTGTTATTAAAAGGTCTCCGCTCCATACATCTCTTCGGGGAGATTTGAGAATTTACGGGGAACTACTTTACTAAAATTCATGAATCAAATCAATATCTTTTTCTGAAATGAAAAGCAGGTCAAGAGGTTCTAACTCATTGACAAAAAACCAAAATTTTGATATTCACAAAAAAATAAGACGGTCTCTAAAAAAGTACCCAAAGTGTTCATTGCGAGCGGAGCGAAACAATCCGACGAAATCGTTGCGAGGGCGAGGCCCGTGGCAATCTGACACAAAGTGTCATTCTGAGCGAAGCGAAGAATCTCGTTGAGATCCTTCGGGCGTTGCCCTCAGGATGACAGCTTCGCAGTCAGTTCCTTCGCTGCGCTCAGGACAAGGCTTCGTCGCTATGCTCCTCGCAATGACGCGTGGTTAGACTTTTTACGATTTCATCAGATAAATGAATCTGTGGTTTAGAGAATTCATCTGGACATCTTTCTCACTCTCAATTCAAGGAGAATTTAGGGGTTCGACTGGATGAGAACAAAATCTACTGGTATCTACGCCATCCTTATCCTCCTTACATTTTCTGGTTTGGCAAGAGGACAAGAGACCATTTCTTTGAAGATTCTCGACATGCGTTCTAGCCCCGGAGGCAACGTGGAGATGGTGATCTCTGTGGTGGATGAGAATGGGATTCCTGTCAAGGGGCTCTCAAAGGCTGATTTCGGCCTGAGCTTGGAGGGCAAGGAGGTAAAAGAATTCTCCCTTGCCCCCTATTCCAGTGCCCAAAGCCCTCTCTCGGTCATCCTTGGAATAGATGTGAGTGGGAGTATGGAAGGGGTTTCGATCAAGGAGGCCAAACGCGGAGCCTCCATCTTCTTGGACGAACTGGACAAGGAAGATTTCACTTCCCTGATGGTCTTCGGAAACAGCGTCAGATTCCTTACGGACTTCACCAGAAAGAAGCACGAGGTAAGAGAGAAGATTGAAAGCCTGCAGGCCAACGAGAAGTCGACTCTGCTCTACCAGGCTTCTTCTGAAGGTTTGGATAAGGCGTCCAAGGCTCCCACATCGCGGGTAGCCATCGTGCTCCTCACTGATGGAAGAGATGAAGGAAGTACCATAAGAGAGGAAGAGGTGGTGGCTAAAATAAGAAAGGCTCGTCTCCCTATTTATACACTAGGCTTTGGCTCCAAGGCCCAGGTGGAATATCTGAAAAATGTTGCATCCATCAGCGGGGGATACTTTCTCTCCACCCCCAAGGCCGAAGAACTTACTCACCTGTATAGCATGGTTCTGGATCAGTTAAAAAATCAGTATCTCCTCCGATTGAACTATCCAAAACCAGCGGGGGAATATAAGAGCCTCTTAGCCCTTCGCCATCGCGACAGGGAGATCACAGCCAGAACGACTTTTCTCCATGTGATGGCGGAATCCCCTCCAGGATGGAAGGCATGGTGCAGGAGCCCGTGGGTTTGGGGGATCATGGGATTGGCTTTGGTCATTGTTGGGATGGCCCTCCTCTATCAGTTCGGCAGGTTCAGACGATCAAAGCCAAAAATAAGAGAAAAAGAAGTCGAGTCAGAAGAAGAGCCTTCGATTTACCTCATGATCAAGAAGGAACTTCAGCCCCTTGGTCACTCATTGAGCCAAATCGATGCGACCGCCACCGTGGCCCTTCCCTCCGCCTCAAAAGGAGAAGTAGGCCTGGAAATCGACTTGAAGCAACGTCTTCCTGTCCCCTTTGCCCTGATCGATAAGAAAAATAGAAGGGAGTTCAATGAGATCATTATTACCCGTTATGATAAGGCGAGGGAGCGTCTCTTTTCAGGAGAAAAGATTTACCTTCTCCTATCCGAACGTTCGGTGACTCGCCCAGGCGGTGAAAGAAAAGGACATGCAAGGATCTTTATTGATCCGAAAACAGGAACGTATCAGATAGAGGATCTCGGCAGTACGTCTGGAACGAAGGTAAACGGGAAGAGATTGAATAAAGGATCATCTCTCGCTCTGGTCAGTGGCGATACGATCACGGTGGGAAATATACTCATGAAGTATTATGATCAAAGGCCCTTGATGGAAACGCAATTTTGAGAGAGTTCATCTAAGGGTGAGATCGTTGGTCTGGAAGGCAAGACATTAAAGAGCGGTGACGGCGTTAAGATAGGAAGCGGTGATCTGATCCTCTTTCATAGGAATCCTAGAAAAGATTAATTATTCGTTCTCAATTCCTTCCTTTAGCATGAATTCCTGAAGTTCAACCAAGAGGTTCTCCACCGTTTGATATCGGTCTTCGGGGTTTTTCGCAAGCATCTTCATAACAATCTCTTCAAGCATGGGTGGGATTCTTGGATTGAGGGTACTGGGGCGCCGCGGAGGAGTCTCCTTGTGATGGAAGAGGACCTTTAATGGGTCGGTTTCATCGAAGAGATGCTGGCCGGTCAGCATCTCAAAGAGGACCACTCCAAGGGAATAGATATCCGAACGACCATCCACCTCCTTCGACGAAATCTGATCAGGGGACATGTAGTAGGGAGTCCCGAGATAGGTGCTCCCCGTTCCCAGAGTTCCCAGATAGGCTGTATGTGCAATCCCGAAGTCCATGAGTACAATTTTGCCCTTCCCTTTTTGGAGGGGGAGCATGATGTTTTCTGGCTTGATATCTCGGTGAACCACTCCTTTGACATGAGCATAGTCGAGGGCACGGCAGACATGGACGATAATATTGAGCGCCTCCTCAATAGGTAACTTTCCATGTTTATCCATATATTGCCGGAGGTCTATCCCCTCCAGGTACTCCATAGCGATGTAGGTAAATCCATCCTTTGCGGTGGCCGATTCATAAATATGGATGATATTCTCATTGTGGAGCTTCTTTCCTAATTCCCCCTCCCGGCGAAACCTCTCCACAAAGGTCCGGTCACCCTGAAATTGTTCGTGAGGAACTTTTAAAGCAACCATCCAGCCTTTCTTAACATGGATTGCCTTGTAGACATTCGCCATCCCCCCAGAAGCAACCTTTTCCAAAATCTTATAATCCCCCACGCCAGGAGCCTCTTCGAGACCCACCCCTTTGATGGGAGTGGTCACTCTCAAAGGTTTGACCGGGGTTTTGATGGTCAATCTCGGTCTTTCCCTCTTAGTAAGAATCTTCCTTCCGAAGATGAGAAACAGAATTCCCGCAATCAGGAAGATGATAAGAATGACCATCCACAATTCGAACATTCCAAAGTGGGGCTCCTTCTTAGGAGAGGGACTCGGCTTCTCCTCAACTTTTGGCTTCGCGGGGACCTCACCCTTCTCTACTTTTTCAACTTCCCTTGGAACTTCAGGGGACGCAGGAGCAGTGACCTTGGGTGCGGCCAGGGGTTCTCGGGGCTTGGGCGCCGGTGCAATCCCTTTCTCTGGTTCCTTTCTCTCAGAGATCTTTCTTTCCGCCACCTTCGGCTTTTCCGAAGGGGGCGCCGTTAAAGGTTGAAGTTTAATATTCGCTTGTTCGGTCAGACCCCCTTCTTTGATTTTGAAACTCTTCTCCGTCCTCTTGTAACCCTCCATCTCGATGGAGATTTTATAGGTTCCAGGAGGGATGTTATCAATGACAAACCCACCGTTGGCATCGGTTTTACCGATCTGATTGTCATCCAGATAGACCGTTGCGCCGGGGGTATTGGTCTGAACAAAAAGGGACCCTCCTTCAACGGCAAGAGAAAGAGTTGAGTGAAGGAGAAGAGGGAAAAGAAGAAAGAGAAATTTTATCGAATAGCCAAGCCTATCTTTCATAAGAAAACGGTGAAAAAAGACTTAATGACCCACCCCCAAACCTATTACAAAAGCCACCCCCACAAGTCAATAAGTATTTATGAGAGCTATGGAAAAGTGCTCACCACTCTCTTGATAAGGGGGCTGGGGGGATTTGAAATCAAGAATTATAGGTCGCTGAAGTTCCCCTTAAGGTCTTTTGGTAACTTGTCAAATTCCTCTCTTGAAATATAGATCAATTCGTTATCCCCAATGCCCCGGATGGCGACCTGTTTCTTTACGAACACCTCATGATAACTCGGGTGAAAAACGCTAAGATCCACTCCCCTCGCTGAAAAGGCAAAGGAGAGATCACTCATCTTTTGAAGCCGGGTGGAAATATTAATACAGGGCCCAACAAAATCCAACCCATTTCCAATGGGAAAGACACTCCCCCGGGCGATCCCGCATCTTAGCTTCGAAGGCGGCTCCACATAATTGGTCTTCACCGATTTTAGAAAATGTTGATATCCCCTGCAGATATCAAACACACTGGTGATCACATTCGATAAAAATTCGAGCAGAAGTTTCTGAAGTTGGTCAGAACTCAGATGTTTATCCACTTGAGTAATCTTGTCCAAATCGATCTTCCAGAGAAAGAGCACACCATCTCCCATAAATTTTGAAAAAAAGGGTAATTCCGCCCACAAAATATTTTCTTGCTCCTGGTCTCTCATCGAGTATTTGATGTTGTTAAATAACCAATTGAAAAAATCTGAAATGAAATTAGGGATGGTAAGGTGAGGATCGACCTGCTTCGTAAATGTGGTGAACCCTTCAAGATCGAAACTGACCGAAAGGACTTCAATCGTTTTGGAAGGGGCTCTTAAGTCTCCAATATTTAATAAATCGACATTGAACCGGTTTAGATCCTCATCAATTTTGACCTGGATCCCCTTCTCCGGATGAATTAGGTAGTGGTACTTGGGTGCAAAAACATTCATCTTTAATCACCTCTTCCATTTATTTTTAATAAGGTTGCAAGGACCTAATCCCTCAACATCTCAATTCCCTATTCCTAAATTCCTGAATTGTATGAGTTTTATAAGAGCCTACCA
>CAYMJV010000097.1:0-7615 GCA_964390545.1 uncultured Syntrophaceae bacterium | reverse complement strand
CTCAAATCCCCCCACACCCCCCTTTTCTAAAGGGGGGACAGGGGGGATTACAAATCTTCATGGTTTGAGGACGGTACTTTGATCATGAATGGTTTATTTGGTGCTTGGGATTTGGAAATTTCCTATTTCCTTACCTTGAATCTCTTATCCAAGTTCCCCATCTTCTCCACAATGCCCCCATACTCGAGCTCACCATAAGGCAACATCGCTGCCCCAGAAAAGCCTTGCTGCCGGATGTCCGTAGCCTTCTGGGAAACCTTGTTCCTCACCCAATCCCAATAGGGATGGTCGAAGGCATCCGCAGGTTCGGTCAATTTCCCATTGTGGACACAGAAGGCATGACAAGCGACCACAGGGGGTCCATCGAAATAGGAGATGCTGGAGTTCATCTTCACCGGCATGAGTGGTCCAGTATGACTCCCCCTCATAAAACCTGCCACATAGTGACCGATGTTGAACGGGGCGAGAACCTCACCGGTTGCAGGGAACGCACCTTGAACCCTCACCAACATCACCGGGTCATCCTTTCCTGTATACTTCCCAGCAATATTATGAAGTCGAGTGGTACTCACCGAAGCACCAATATCTCCATTATTGCGGGAGTAGATCGACTCGACCACAAAGCGCTGATTGTCCCTCAAAAGGGCCGCGATGTCATAGATCTCCTCTGGAGAATTCAACTCAATGAACCGATCTCCCTCCGTGTAACTTACATCCATGATGACAAATTTGAATCCTTTATTCATCGAAGGGCTGAGAATCAATCCAGAGTTGTACATCGGATCGGCGAAGGCGAGATAGAGAGGGAGATTGTACGCACCCGGATCGGTTTTATCCGCAGCAAAGAAAAGGAAAGGTTCGTTGGGCCTTTCTTCAATCTCCATCTCAGCGACGGCTGGCCCCATTCCCTTCACATTTCCTGAGAAGGAATCTTTCAGCAGGTCTTGCCCAGCCCCATAGAGTCCTTGCTCTTTAGCCACCTTTGTCCCACCCACAAAGGCATCCCAGGCCAATTGATGGATCTTTTCACTTCCCTTTCCCAAACCATGGGAAAAGAGGATGGCAATATCATCCCCCGTATGGCTGATGAAAAAATCGGTGACCATCCCCTTCCCTTTTGAAGCCACATGACTCCGGACCTCCTCCACCAGTTTCTGACTGGGGCGGATGTGTCCCCCAATGCTTCCAATGTCAGCCTTGATAATACTGAGTGTCGTTTTCATAGTCTCCTCCTTATTCATGTCTGATTGAGTCTTGCGATGGAATGATAGATAGAATACCTTCAGGTTGAGGAATGTCATTCTGAACGAAGGGAAGAATCTCAGAGATCCTTCGTCTTGCTCAGGATGACACCTTAATGTTTACTTCTCTCCCATTCCAACATTCCATTTTTCCAATATTCCAGTCTTAGAGTTTCCATTTTCTTAACAGGTCCATCGATGCATAATCCGTTAAATCCAGATGCATCGGAGTGATAGAGATATAAGAATTCGAAACCGCCTTAATATCCGTTTCCCCTCTTTTTGAAAATACCTGTCGGCCTCCAGCAATCCAGTAGTACTTTTTTCCCCTCGGATCAATCTTCTCAACCACTGCATTCCCATTCTGGGTCCATTTCCCCTGTTGTGTGATCTTGTATGATTTGATCTCCTTCTCATCAACGTTTGGGACATTGATATTGAGGAAAGTATCCTTTGGAAGTCCCTTCTTGACAATATACCGTGCTACCCTTACGGCGAAGCTAGCCGCCGTATGGAATTTGAAGTGGCTCCTCGCGTCTATGGAGATGGCAAAAGAAGGAATCCCCAACAGCGTCCCCTCAAAAGCTGCAGAAACAGTTCCTGAATAGGTGACATCATCCCCCATGTTTCCTCCCTTGTTAATTCCCGAGACAATCAACTGGGGGGGATGAGAGAGGACGGCGTTTACCCCTAAATAAACGCAATCGGCTGGCGTTCCATCAACAGTCCAAAAATTTCTTTTGATCTTCTCCACTCGAAGAGGCCGATGAAGGGTGAGCGAGTGTGCGACCGCTGTTTTCTCCCGGTCCGGGGCGACGACAAACACATCTCCGATCTCGTGAAGGGCCTTGGCCAACACGATGATACCTTCGGAGTGGATCCCATCATCATTGGTAACTAGAATCTCTAATCGGCCGGTCATACGTTGGTGAACAAGGTCGAAGGTTAGAGGTTGAAATTGATAATGTTGGAGGTTTTAGGCTGGAGGTTAGAGGCTAAAAAGAATTTGCCTTATCCTCTAACCTAAGGCCTCAAACTTTGTAACCTTAAGCCTCAAACCTGAAGCCCTGATAAGGAAATGGTCGGGGCGAGAGGATTTGAACCTCCGACACCTGACACCCCATGCCAGTGCGCTACCAGGCTGCGCTACGCCCCGAATTTTTAAACTCCAATCGCCAAATTCATAATCCCCCCTCGCCCCCCTTTAGAAAAGGGGGGTTGGGGGGGATTTAAGTCGTCTGACGCCTGATTATTGTTTGTTCATTGGTGCTCAGAACTTGATTGTTATCATTTCTAAGACAAATCTTTTATACTATAGTCAATTTGCTTCTAAAAGTCCAGTCTCCTTCACTCGACTACGACGGCTGTTCCCTTCGCCGCCACAAGCATCATCACAATGCCACTATGAGTCCCCATGACATTATAGGTAATATCTACCCCAACGACCGCATTCCCTCCCAATTCACCGGTCTTATCCTCGATGGAACTGATCGCCAGGTCTCTTCCCTCATTTACCTTCTCTGCCCAAGAAACAGCGACCTCTCTGTTAAACTTCCTCAGATCTGCCCCGTCTAAATTTATTCCAAAAATATGCTCATGAGAAACGATCCCCAGCGTTTTAACGACCTTTCGATTCTTGAATTCCGACGTGCTTATCGCAACGATCTCTTTTCTCTTCTTTTCCCTCTTCAGAGGTTTCTTTCCCTCTTTTCTCTCCCTGTTGGAACAGAGGGGGCACATCTCCGGCAGATCTTGTCCAGACTCATAAACGTATGAGCTTCCACATGATGTGCAATAGACGACCCAGTTCATAGGACCCCCCTCTCTATGTCCCTCCTGCCTCTGCTTTCAGAACCTCCCCCCTCTTCCCCTTTTTTGAAAAGATCAAAAGAGCAGCGGTGAAGATGACGATGAGAAAAAAAGGATAACAAGGATGAGAAAGAAAAGATGAAGCACACCGATGATCAATTTAGCCATAACCTTACCTTCTTGGGTATGGAACTATTCAAGCATTCTTTTGATCCCCTTCAGCTCCTCCTTAACGGAGGCAAGCAGCTCATGGTCTTTTCCATTGGATTTGTTCTCAACCAGTTTCAATTTCAGCTGTTTGTTTTCCAATCTCTCCACATCGCGGATTTTCTTCTTCGCACCCGCGATGGTAAATCCTTCTTCGTAGAGAAGTTTTTTAATCTTCAGGATGAGATCCAAATCCTTCCTCCGGTAGAGTCGCTGGAGGGATCCTCCTTTATGGGGTTTGATCACTCTAAATTCCGACTCCCAGTAACGAAGCACATGGGGTTTGAGACCCGTGATCCGGCTCACCTCTCCGATCCGATAATAGAGCCTATCGTAGGAGATGGGATTCTCCTCTTCCCGACGTTTAAGCAGCCTGGTCAAAGTTCCTCCCTCCGTTTTGCCCTATCCTTCATCGATGAGTCATCACCAACGACTCACTCAGATCCTTTTGCTGAGGCCTCTTGGAGATTGAGGGCTCCCCTCAATACCTGACTCGGTTTGAAGGTCAAAATCCTTCTCGAGGAGATTTCGATATCATCTCCTGTCTGAGGGTTACGGCCTCGCCTTGCTCTCTTTTTTCGGACAACAAAATTACCGAAACCCGAGATCTTGATCTTGTCCTCTTTTTCGAGGTTCTCTTTGATGAGATCAAAGATAGTCTCTACTATCTTAGCCACCTCTTTTTTTGAGAACCCCACCTTCTCGTAAATGGCCTCAACGATATCAACTTTTGTCATGGCTGCCTCCCCCTTTCTTTGGAATCCCTATTGCCTCAGTTCTGCCTTAAAGATTTCCATCAATTGGAAGATAATTTTTTGATGGTAACGATTTACCTCTTCGTCTGTCAAGGTCCGATCGCCCGCCTGGAACCGGATGCGATAAGAAATGCCCTTCTTCCCCTTGGGGATCGGAGCTCCTTGATACACATCGAAGACGCTCACTTCATCGATGAAGGGTTGCTCTTGCGCCCAGATGGTCTCCGTCACCTTTTCCACCCCCACGGCCTCGTCAACCACCATGGAAAGATCCCGATAAACAGCCGGGAACTTGGGCAAGGGGCGAAAGCGTCTTCCCTCCCCTGCTCCTTTTACCAGTTGCTCAAAATCGATCTCAAACAGGTAGGCTCTTCCGGGAAGATCATAATGAACCAGTACCTGAGGATGGATCTCTCCGATCACCCCCAGGGTCTCTCCCTCCATGAGAATTCTCAAGGATTTTCCAGGGTGAAGATAAGGAATATCTTCGCCCCTTGTAAATTTCACTCCTTTGATTTGAAGGACCTCCAGAAGATCTTCGATACAACCTTTCACATCATAAAAATCGACTGACCTCGGCACAGAGGTCCAATGAGGGTCCCTATCCAGCCCTAAAGATAAACCAGCGAGGTATTTTATTTCCGTTGGAAGCTTTTCCCCCTCTTTGGGAAGGAAGACCTTCTTGAGTTCAAAAAGCTTGAGATTCAAATTTTTTCTCGACAGATTATAGTGAGCCGTCTCCAGTAGGCCTGGAATCAGTGAGGTCCTCAGCACCGAAAAATCCTCTGTCAAAGGATTAAGAATGCGAAGGTGCGCTCTCCGCGGATCCTCTGATGGGAGACCGAGGAAGTCCCAGGAGGTTGAGGAGGTGAAACTGTAGGTAATCACCTCATGGTAGCCATGATGGATGAGTAGATCTAATGTCTTTCTTTCTAGAAGCAGCGCCTTGCTTCCCACTTCTGGGGACGTCGGCCCTTGGGGGAGGGTAATGGGTATATTTTCATATCCATTCAGCCTCGCCACTTCCTCAATAAGGTCGATTTCCCGCTCCAAGTCCCCTCGAAAGGAAGGAGGAGTAACCACTAGCACATCTCGCTCCTTCTCTTCTACGTTCAGTTCCAAACCTTTCAGGTAGGCAATCACCTTGGGGGCTGGAATCTCTGTCCCCAAAATCTGATGAATCTTTCGAACGCTCAACGGGATCGGTTTCGGTTGAATAGGTGTTGGGTAGACATCGACCACCCCTTCGATTACCTTCCCTCCTGCCAGTTCCTGAATCAACTGAGCTGCTCGATTGGCTGCAGAAAGGCATCCACCATAATCGATCCCTCTTCCAAATCGATAAGCAGCCTCTGTCTCAAGACCCAGCTGCTTAGCGGTTCTACGGTTCCCTGCTGGGCTGAAATAGGCACTCTCTAAAAGGACGATCTTCGTATCCTCTTTGATCTCCGAATTGAGGCCACCCATGACACCTGCAATGGCCACCGGCTTTACGCCATCACAGATCATAAGCATCTCTTGATCAAGGGTCCTTTTCACTCCGTCCAAGGTGACGAACTGTTCCCCCTCCACAGCCCTGCGGACCACAATCCTCCCTCTTTCGAGGAAGCCAAAATCAAAAGCATGAAGAGGCTGGCCGTACTCCATCATCACATAGTTGGTCACATCAACCACATTGCTAATAGAACGAACCCCAATCTTCTCCAATCGATTGCTCATCCAGAAAGGAGAGGGGCCGATCTTAACCCCTTCGATCACTCTTGCAACATAACGTGGGCATAAATCCGGATCCATGACAGTCACGGAGGTCTTTTGGTGGACCTCCTTGCCTTCCGCCGAAAGAGTGAGAGGGGGATATTTTACTCTCTGATGCGTTAAAGCGGCGATTTCCCGCGCCACTCCAATGGCACAGAGACAGTCTGGACGATTGGGTGTGATGCTGATATCGAGAACCGTGTCCCTCAAACCCAATGCGTCGCCGAGGTTCGCTCCCAGAGGAAGAGCGGGAGAAAGGATCATAATCCCAGTGGCATCCGTACCTAAGCCGAGTTCTATTTCCGAACAAAGCATTCCTTCAGAAAGTTCGCCTCGGATCTTCGATTTTTTGATTTCAACGCCATTCGGGAGTCTAGCTCCCACAAGGGCCAGAGGGACCTTTTGGCCGTCTCTGATATTATTCGCACCGCAGACAATGGAAAATTTCCCTTGGTCTGTTTTGGCCTGGACCAGTGATAGTTTATCAGCGTTGGGATGTTTACGGATGCTCTGGAGCTCCCCCACGACCACTTTCTCAAATCCTTGACCCGTGGCCGCGGCCTCTTCCACCTCCAGACCTGCCATGGTCAGAAGACCAACCAGGTCGTTAACCCCCATTGGGATATCAACGTAATCTTTAATCCAATTGAGACTGACCTTCATCGACTCCTCTTCCCCCCCTCCCTCACCCTCCCCCTCGAGGGGGGAGGGGTGGGTGGGGGTGAAACTTAGAATTGCTTAAGAAACCTCAGATCATTCATAAAGAAAAGACGGATATCATTGATTCCGAACTTGAGCATGGCAATCCGTTCGACGCCCATTCCAAAAGCAAAGCCGGTCACTTCGCCGGGATCATAATTGACAAACCCAAACACAGCGGGATCTGTCATCCCAGACCCTAAAATTTCCAACCATCCAGTGTTCGAACAAACCCCACATCCTCTTCCCCCACACATCACGCACTCGATATCGACCTCTGCGCTTGGTTCGGTAAAAGGGAAAAAACTGGGTCGGAATCTAAGCCTCGTTCCCTTCCCGAACATCTGATGAACGAAGACGGTCAGCACACCTTTCAGATCCGAGAACCTCACCCCTTTATCGACTAATAAGCCCTCAACCTGATGGAACATCGGGGAATGAGTTGGGTCCGAATCGCGTCGATAGCACGGTCCAGGGGAAATGATCCGGACAGGTGGCGGGTGTTTCTCCATCGTCCTGACTTCCATCGGTGATGTGTGAGTTCTCAAAACGACTTCTTCGGAGATGAAGAAAGTCGCCTGCATCTCTCTCGCAGGATGCCCTTTGGGAATATTTAGGGCCTCGAAATTGTAGTAATCCAACTCTACCTCTGGCCCTTCCACAACTTCGAAACCCAGGCGAGAAAAGATATCGATGATTTCATCCAGCGTCTGGGTAATGGGATGCTTTCTTCCGATAGGAATTCCCCTCCCGGGAAGGGTGACATCGATTTTTTCCTTTTCTAAACTCTCCTTCCTTTCCTGCTCCTGGATGCGGGATAAAGCCTCTTCAATTCTTGATTCCAACCCCTCTTTAATCTCATTGGCCCGCTTGCCCATCTCTCGGCGATCCCCCTCAGGCAGCGCTCCCAATCCTTTAAGAAGCTGGGTCAGACTCCCCTTTCTTCCCAAGACCCTGACTCGAATGTCATTCACTTCTTTTGCCGAGGTGGCTTGAGATAAGGAGGGCAATGTCTCTTTGTACAATGTTTCTAATTCCTCTTTCACAAAAGCTATCTCTCTTCAGAGGTTCTGCAAACCTCTACTTCGGAGCCAAACCGCTCGTCTTGGCCATCTCGACAATCTTCGAAAACGCGCTTGGATCGTGAAC
>CAYMJV010000096.1:0-7627 GCA_964390545.1 uncultured Syntrophaceae bacterium | reverse complement strand
CACCTTTTTCACTATAATTCATGAATTTCCAAACTTCAACTTTTTCCTTGACAAAACTCTTACCTTCTGTTCAAACTTGTTTCGGTCACAAAAAAGAGATATCGACAAATCTGACATAGCATGACGAAGGAGAGTCCATGGACTTCGAACTGACTCAAAGGCAGAAACAGATCCGTTTGGCTGCACGGGAGTTTGCGGAGGGAGAATTTCCAGGGGTGGCTCGTGAATATGACCGCCGGGAAGAATTCCCAAGAGACCTTTGGAAGAAGGCTTGCGAACTGGGTTTTATAGGTCTTTTTATCAAGAAAGAATATGGAGGCCTTGGATTAGGCTTTCTTGAATTTGCCATGGTGATGGAAGAATTCTGGAGAGTGGACCCTGGGTGCGGGAATATTTTATTGACCGCCTTTGGCTCCGAATTGATTCAGCTCTATGGTACCGAGGAACAGAAAAAGAAATATCTTCCTCCTCTCACCAAGGGAGAAGCCATCATGGGATGCGCGATCACAGAACCTGATGCAGGAAGCGATATCCTCTCCATTTTGACCATTGCAAGAAAAGATGGAAATGAGTATGTGATCAACGGATCAAAACAATTCATCACGAACGGAAGTATCGCCAATTATCTTGCTGTATTCTGCCTGACCCATCCAGAAGCAGAGTCGAGGCTCAAGAGGTTTGGAGTCCTCCTTGTGGAGACGGATCGGCCAGGGTTTGGCGCATTGAAGATTACCGGAAAGATGGGAATCAGGGCCTCGGATACTGCGGAGATAAGATTGAGCGATGTGAGGGTTCCGCAAGAAAACCTGATCGGGCAAGGAGATGGAGAAGGTTTTTCTCAAATCATGGAGCTCTTCAACATTAACCGGGTAATCGCTACGTTTCAGGGAGTGGGTGTGGCTCAAGGGGCACTGGATAAAGCAATCCAGTATGTAAAAAAGAGAAAACAATTTGGGCAGCCCATTGGTGCTTTTCAGGCCGTCCAATTTAAGATTGCAGAGATGGCCACCTGGATCGAAGCTGCCCGTGTCCTGGGCTACCAGGCAGGATGGATGATTGATCACGGAAAGGTGGATCCTAAACTGATCTCCATGGCGAAATGGCTTGCTGGTGAGGTGGGGGTTAAAGTCACAAATGAAGCTCTTCAACTTCACGGGGGTTATGGATATATTGCCGATTATGATATTGAGCGTTTTTATCGAGATGCGAAGATTGTTGAGATCTATGAGGGGACCAAGGAGATCGAGAAGAATACGATCGCTAGGGAAATCTTGGGGAGACTATAAGGGGATGACCATGATTAAGAAAGTTGGAATCATAGGGTGTGGGACGATGGGCGCCGGAATCACTCAAGCCCTAAGGTTTGAGGATGTTTTATGAAGCGCTAATGTTTATGTTTCGGCAGGTTGCTTTCTGGCTAAGTGGCTTATGAAGTTAAGCTGGACCATGATGAGAAAGGCGGGGAAAATGTCTGACAAGGATTTCTTTAGATGTTCGGTGACCGAAGGAGTGGTGCTCATTATCCCGCCATTCCTCAGGGCTTGTGGGTGCGTACAATATGAAAGAGGGGCTCGCAGCCTTCTTAGAGAAGCGAAGCCCCGTTTTCAAAGATCAGTAGAAAGGAGAGACAATGAGAGACGTCGTGATCGTGAGTGCGACAAGGACACCCATCGGGGATTTTGGAGGATCATTAAAGGATGTTTCCACGACATCCCTGGCAATGACAGTCATTGAGTCTTCCATCCGGCGGGCAGAGATTGAAAAGAAGATGATTGGTCAGGTAATCATGGGAAACTGTTTTGAACCATTGGATCAAAATGTTGCGCGAATCGCTGCAGTCAAATGCGGTCTTCCGCTTGAAACGGCTGCCTTCACCATTGTTGTCAACTGTGCGTCCGGGATGCAGGCGATGATCTGCGGTACTCAGGCTATTCGAGACGGAGATATGGAGGTCGTCTTGGCAGGCGGGGTTGAAAGCATGAGCAACGCCCCCTATATTCTCACCACAACCCGCTGGGGTCAGCGCCTTCAGCATGGGCAATTGATTGATATGCTGTGGAGAGCCATGCAGGAGTATCCTATTGGAGCCGGAATGGGATTGACAGCGGAAAACCTGGCAGAGAAGTATGGGATTTCGAGAGAAGAACAAGATCGGTTTTCATTGCTCAGCCAACAGAGAGCTTGCAAAGCGATACAAGAAGGAAAATTCAAAAACGAAATCACTCCTGTCTCCATTCCACAGAAAAAGGGGGAAGCGAGGATTGTGGATACGGATGAACATCCAAGACCTGATGTGACTTTGGACAAACTGGCGAAGTTACCCCCGGCCTTCAAACAAGGGGGAACGGTCACGGCAGGAAATTCATCAGGGCTCAATGATGCAGCTGCAGCTACTATTTTAACGTCTAAAGAGAAAGCGAAGGAAATGGGACTAAAACCCCTGGCCAAAATATTGGGATATGCGATCGTTGGAGTGGACCCCTCTTATATGGGTATCGGGCCTGTTCCCGCGACAAAGAAAGTCTTGAGCAAAGTGGGTCTTTCCCTGAAGGATATCCAACTCATAGAAATCAACGAAGCTTTTGCCGCTCAGTATTTATCCTGTGAAAAAGAGCTAGGATTGAACAGAGAGATTGTCAACGTGAATGGAAGTGGTATCGCATTGGGCCATCCGGTAGGGGCAACAGGATGTCGTCTGGTCGTGACGCTCATTCATGAGATGGCGAAGAGGGATCTAACCTTGGGGCTTGCCACCCTTTGCGTCGGGGGTGGGTTGGGCTTCGCCATGGTGATTGAGAGAGCAGACTAATCTGAAGAAAACCATCCAATGAACATCGTTTACTAAGATGGATAAGCAGCATTTTGGACCAGTCTGGTTCATTCAGGGTGAGAATAGAGGTAAGTATCCTTTTTGCCATTCTTTGTACATTGAAGGTGCAGGGGTGCTCATCGATCCAGCTTCGGACCGGGAAGCGCTTATTAGTCTACGCGAGAATCAAAAAGTAAAGATGGTCTGGCTCAGTCACTGGCATGAAGATCATATGATGTACCTTGAGCTATTCGATGACCTGCCCTTATGGATTTCGGAGAGGGATGCGCCTCCGCTCTCCGATGTCGAGATCTTTCTTGACTGGTATGGGATGGAAAATGACGATTACCGCAATTATTGGAGAGCAGTGCTTAAGGAGCAGTTTCACTACAAACCAAGGATTCCCGCTCAATTTCTCCGGGGAGGGCAGACTCTTGATTTGGGAGCAGTCAGCGTAGAAGTCATCCCAACCCCCGGACATAGTCCTGGGCATCTTGCCTTCTTTTTCGAAGAACTTGGGGTTCTTTTTATGGGGGATTATGATCTTTCTAAATTTGGTCCATGGTACGGCGATGCCTACTCGAGCATCGAGGAGACTATTGAATCCGTAACGCATTTGAGGAAGATTCCAGCAAAGGTTCTTATTGCAAGTCATGAGAATGGAATATTCACCGAGGAACCTGGTAAACTCTGGGATGATTATTTGGACATCATCCAAGCTCGAGAGGAAAAATTGCTTGAGTTGTTGACCACGCCCCGGACCTTGGACGAGATCGTGGAGGCGCGGATCGTTTATGGTCGTCCCCGTGAGCCGAAAGCCTTTTTCGAGTTCGGTGAGAGGGTACTTATGAAGAAACACTTAGAACGGTTTATGAAATTGGGTAAAGTGCTTAAGGAAAAAGATCGATACATCAAAACGGGTTGAAGAGAATAGGATGCGTGATCATATGAATTCTTGGATATGAGAAAAATCTCGCTTTTCGATTTGAAATTGGACTGTCGAATCGATGGCCCTTTTCGAAGAGAAGTAAAAACTGCGGGAGGGTAAGTTTCAGAAAAGTTTCGGAAAGGTATTGACTTTTTTGGGGGGGTTGGTATATTTCCCAAAAATCAGACAAAGGTCTCTTAAAAGAAGTGATATCCATATGGTTTAAAGGTAATACAATGGATTCTAGGCTGAAGTGTTCGTTTAAACTTGTTTATGCTTGGGGAAAATTATTTATTTTTTTAACTTATGACAATGTCGGGTTAAGCTTGCATCATTCTTAACCAAAAGAAAGGAGGGGATAAGCAATGAGTAGGAAATTATGTCAAGGGGAAATGGTGGTAATAATTGTTGTGGTCGTCTTAGTAGTGCTTGTAGGGATTATGCCGTGGTGCATAATAAAGACTCCAGCATCGGCAGCAACGGCAGTAACACTTACGGGCGAGACGTGGACACCCACCCTAAGCCCCCCGGCCAGACTGATAGGCCCGGAATTTAACAAGGGATTGGAGCAGGCTACTGGCGGTACGGTGAAAACGAATTGGCATACCGCATCACCACTTGGCCCAGTACCAGAGCTTTATACCCGGTTAGTTACACGTGTTATTGATTGGGGCCAGTTTAATATTGGATACACACCAGGTGTCTTTCCGTTCTCGGAGATGTTTGAGCTGCCCCTTCGCTATCCCTCAGCCGAAATACTGACAAAGGCTATGATTGAGATATACAAGAAGGGCTATTGTGATAAGGAATATGGCGACGTAAAGTTTCTCTTTTACTACAGCATTGGTCCATATCAGCTTTGGAGCAACGTTAAGATCACCAGCGTAGAAGGCCTGGTAGGGAAAAAGCTGAGATGTCCATCTCCAACCTACGTAGAAGTAACCAAAGCTGTTGGCGCGGTACCCGTTAGCATGCCGGCAGGTGAGATATACACCTCTATGCAGAAGGGGATCATAGACGGTACGTGGGCCTGCGCAGACATGGCAGTGGCTTTCAAAATCGGGGAGATAGCAAAGTATGTCGTTATGACAAATATCGGTACGACTACCCAGACATGGGCAATGAACAAAACTCCCTTTCAGGCATTACCTGAAACAGGAAAGAAATATATAGGAGACAACTGGGAGAGACTTTCCCTACTTGGAGCCCGTACCTTCGACGAATATAACGAAAAGGGCTTTGAATTCGCGCGTCAACATAAAGTGGAAACAATTGGGTGGAGTGAGGCGGAATTGAAGAAGATGGACAAGATGATTACTCCCGTATTTAGCACATGGGTTGCTAAATTAGAAGCGAAAGCGCTTCCTGGAAAGAAGGGGCTTTCCGACCTTTACCAAATCTTGGAGAAACTCGGAGTTAAAGAGCCTTTTGTGTTACCGCGATAGTGAAACTCCACGGCCCTGCCTACCAGCAGGCCCTGAACCTAGCATGGTACAGGGCAGGCAGGCATCCCATTAGGACGGGACAGGCACGCCAGGGCTTTCCGGCAATGTAATATCATTTTATATTGTGCCCCTTGACCCCGCCCCTGCCTACCGGCAGGCAGGCATAGGGCGGGGCTTTCGGGGCACGTTTCGGTCAAGGGAAGTGTGCAAGAAATTTGCATGGTTGAAATAGCTAAGACATTAGACAAGGGCATTCATCTAATAAATAGCGCGCTGAGATATGTTTGCATGAGTTTATTGTTTTTTATGATGGCGCTAGGTACATGTGACGTTATGGGCAGATACCTCTTCAATAAGCCCATACTTGGAACATATGAGATTTTCGAGATTCTCCTACCAGCGATAGTTCTCCTCGGGTTAGGCTATACTCAGGGAAACCACGCCCACGTGAGGGTGGAGATTTTGCTTTCGCGATTGTCTTCCCGAAGGCAGACGATCTTAAATTTTGTTACCAATGGCTTGGCACTTTTTATTTCGGTCCTGATTCTGTGGCGGGGATGGGTGTTAACTACCGCGTATTGGCGTATGGGTAGAATGATTCCGACGATTGAGGTGCCTATGTTTCTTCCTCAGCTCTTGGTGCCTCTTGGAGCTTTAATGTTGATCCTTGTGCTGATCGTTCAGATGCTTCAATATATCGTTCAGCCCAGAGAAAGGAGTTAGGGTGCCCCCATTACTGATTGGCTTCATAGCAGTAGGTGCTTTCCTTTTCCTGTCGTTTTTGGGCTTGCCTCTCGGTTTTTCCTTTGCCGTGGTGGGTTTCGTAGGGATGGTTTTCTTAAAAGGTTTGATACCAGCCTTAAATCTTCTCGGTGGGAACCCATATGCCCAGATCTCCTCTTTCGTTCTTTGTGCAGTTCCTTTATTTATTCTCATGGGTCAATTTGCCTTCTACTCCGGAATCAGCCGAAACCTTTTTGATGCTGCCTATAAGGTAATGTCAAGGCTTCCTGGTGGGCTGGCCCTGGCGACAATGGCAGCCTGCACTGCTTTTGCTGCGTGCACCGGTTCCAGCGTAGCCTCGGCAGCTACGATGGGGACAATTGCTTTCCCTGACATGCAAAGATACAATTACAGCCCTCGGTTGGCAACAGCCACCATCGCCGCAGGAGGAACTCTGGGCATTCTCATACCCCCAAGTACCATCTTTGTAATTTTGGGAATTATTACTGAGACAAATATAGGAGCCTTACTAATAGCCGGGATTTTGCCCGGCTTATTGCTTTCGGGGCTGTTTATACTGCTAATATTTGGTATGTGCAAAAGAAATCCTGCGTTAGGTCCTCCTGGCAAGGCCTTTTCATGGAAAGAGAAGTTTCATTCCTTAACAGGTGTTTGGGGGATGGTAGTGCTTTTCGTAGTGGTAATAGGTGGTTTATACATTGGTGTCTTTTCTCCATGCGAGGCAGGGTGTATTGGTGCTTTCGGAGCTTTTATTCTTGCTTTGATTAAACGTATAAAATTATCTGCTTTTCTTGGAACGTTGAGAGACTCTGCCCAAATTACTTGTTACATCTTATTCATCCTCATTGGGGCAAGTATATTTAATATATTCCTCGGTATAGCGGGTGTTCCTGCTGCTCTTAGCAATTGGATAATAAGTCTTCCCTTTAAACCAATTGGAATTGTAATATGTATGCTTCTTTTATATATTCCTCTTGGTATGTTTCTTGACACACTTGGCATGATTTTGCTTACTGTACCTATCTTCTTCCCTGTTATTGTTCAATTAGGCTTTGACCCTATATGGTTTGGTGTTTTGATCTGTATGATGGCGGAGTTAGGTATGGTCACTCCGCCTGTGGCGATTAATGTTTACGTTGTTCAAGGAGTGACCAAAGTCCCTATGGAGGATATTTTCCGAGGGATACTTCCCTTTGTAATTATGTATTTAATAGCCATTGGATTCGTAGTTGCTTTTCCCGAAATTAGCCTCTTCCTACCCAGAACAATGAAGTAACAAGGTTCGGAACTCGCTTCAAGAGGTCATGGCAGTATCGACACTGCCACAGCTCGTAAGCGTGACAGGGGAAAGATGCATCAAGATAGTTGTATGTGTTTAGAGTTTCCTGACGATGCCTTATGGTAGTGATGGTGGCTAACAGTCAATGCTCCACCTGTTAAGAGCTTCAAAGGGAAGTGAAGTCCCTGCGGACGAATTGGAGGGAGGCAGCTCTCATCGGAAAGCAGGAAGCAGAGCTGCGACGGAACAGAAATAGCCTATGGGAGGTCATATGCAAAAATTTCCGACAAAACATAAATTTGTAGAGGTGACAACACCGTGGGGCTACAACGAAATGGTATACTCAGACAGAACCAAGAACCTTGCTGAGTTGTTGGCTAATACGGTAGCCAAATACGGTGACTTAGAAGGAATCATCAGTA
>CAYMJV010000095.1:1334-8106 GCA_964390545.1 uncultured Syntrophaceae bacterium | reverse complement strand
CCATTCCGCAATACTCAATCCCAGCCCCACGCCACCACTCTCTTTTGAACGGGATCGATCGACCCGGTAAAAACGTTTGAAGATCTTCTCTTGTTCTTCTTGAGGAATTCCAATCCCTTTATCCACGACTTGAACGACCGCATGTCCCTCATCCTTTTCAACCGTAATTTGAATAGAACCTTCAGAAGTATATTTGATGGCATTGTCAATCAGATTAGTGAAGAGTTGTTGAAGGCGAACCTTATCCCCCATGATCGTAACCTCTTGAACCCTACCCATTTGCAAGTCGATCCCCTTCTGCTCAGCCAGGACCTTGAAAAGATTGCCTATGTCCTGGACCAAGAGGTCTAACCGAAGAGAAGCCATGTTGAGTTCCACCTGGGACGAATCAAATTTGGAAAGGAGGATCAAATCATTGATCATTCGGTTTAGGTAGTCAAACCGTTCGATGAAATGGGCCAACCCTTCCTGATATTCTTCAGCAGGTCTCTTTTTCGAAAGAAGAACTTCCGCCTCTCCTTTCAGTGCACAGAGAGGGGTCTTTAATTCGTGAGAAGCATCCGCCGTAAATTCAGAAATTCGCTTAAAGGAGTTTTCCAACCTGGCAACCATTCCATTGATGGTTTGGATGAGGTTATCCATTTCATCATCTGTTCCTCTTGTAGCCAACCTTTCGTTCAGGCTATTCGATGTAATGTGTTCGGCTTTTGATGCAATATAGCCGATAGGGGAAAGGGATCTTCTAGCCAAAACCCACCCTCCTAATGAACCCAAAACCAATACAATAGGAAAAGCAGCCATCATATTGGCTTTAAAATGGGAAAGACTCTTTCTAACAAAACGGGTGTGTGTAGCGACCTGAACGACGTAGTTGATTCTCCCTTCTCTGGGCATGGGGATGCTGATGATACGAAACGTTCTTCTCCTTCCGGGAGGTTTGACCTCCTCCAAGTTCTTCTTTCCCTTCGCAACTGCTGACATCATCTTGTCACTATCTTTGTACCCGATTTCGTCGAAGTTTCTTGAAACGTAGAGCAACGAACCATCTCTATTTAAAATTCTGAAATAGATCGGATAATAGGTTCGAGCTGTTACCGCATTTTCAAAATCCCCCAAAACATCCATTCCCTTTAGATCTTGAACTAAAATTCCTGACAACTCATTCGCTTCGTCATCAATAATTCTGTCGACCTCTTTAATGAGTTGATGCTTGAGGCGCAAATAGAGGAACCCAAATATAATAAGAACAGAAATGAAGAAAGTAAGAATATACCACAAGGTTATCTTTACGTCAGTTCGTCGATAAAATTTAGTCCCGTTCTTCAAGGACATATCCGACTCCTTTTACGGTATGAAGAAGCTTTGGTTCAAAGTCTTTATCGATCTTGCTGCGGAGATGAAAAATATGAACCTCGATGACATTGGTACCCGTGTCGAAGTGATAATCCCAGACTTTCTCAGCAACCATCGTCCGGGTAACAATTTGTCCAGGGTGTCTCATGAAAAATTCGAGCAGGGTATATTCTTTGGGTGTTAGCTCAATCTTTATTTTATCTCGGAAGGCTCGATGGCCCTCGACATCTAAGATAAGGTTAGCCACCTGCAATGTGGAGGGAAAACTAACTCCCCTCCCCCTTCGGAGGAGGGCTCGAATCCTCGCCAAGAGTTCATTAAAAGAAAAAGGTTTGGTTAAGTAATCATCAGCCCCCAAATTGAGGCCTTGGACAATATCCCTCTCTGTATCCTTTGCCGTCAAAAAGATGACAGGGGTTTGAATCTCCATTTTTCTTAGCCTCTTCAGCAACTCCCTTCCATCCATTTTGGGAAGCAAGATATCGAGGATGATAAGATCATAACCTCTATGAAGGGCCAAATCGAGCCCTTCTTCTCCATCAAAGGCCACATCCACAGCATAAGAATTCTCCGACAGTCCTTTCTTGACAAATTGCACGATGCTTCTATCGTCCTCGACAAATAAAATTCTCATCCCTAACTCCCCAGGAATTCTCTTTCTTCAAAAAAGAAGAATGGTTTAAACCCGATACAATGAAGAATACCTCTGCTCAGGTCTTGCCACTCCGGTATGAATTGCTGCTTCTTTCACACTATAGGCTACCTTCTCCGGAACTTTCCGGTTCAGCACGCTGGGAATGATATAATCTTCGCTCAATTCATTCTCTGCAACGATGGAAGCAATAGCCTTGGCTGCCGCAAAGAGCATCTCATCATTGATCTCCCGGGCGTTGCAGTCGAGGACCCCTCTGAAGAGACCGGGAAAACAAAGCACGTTATTGATCTGATTTGGATAATCAGATCTTCCCGTTGCTATGATTCGGGCATATCGTGCCCCTTCCTCCGGCATGATCTCAGGAACGGGATTGGCCATGGCGAAGACAATTGGATCTTTACTCATCTTTTTAATATCTTTGGAATGAATCACCCCGGGTTGGGAAAGGCCGATGAAGACATCTGCCCCCTTCATCGCCACGGATATAGACCCCCGGAGGCCCTCAGGATTGGTCTGCTCGGCAATTTGTTTCTTTACAGGGTTTATATTCTCCTTTCTACCCTTAAAGAGGATTCCACTCCGATCACACCCAATGACATGCTTTACCCCCAGGGAGAGAAGAAGCCGAATCGAGGCAATTCCAGCAGCTCCTAGTCCACTGACAACGACACGGATGTCATCGAACCCCTTGCCCACGACCTTTAACGAATTGAATAATCCCGCCAGGATGACGACCGCAGTCCCATGTTGATCATCATGAAAAACAGGTATATCCAATTCCTTTTTCAGTCGGCTTTCAATCTCAAAACACCGGGGAGAAGAAATGTCCTCCAGATTGATCCCACCGAACCCGGGAGAAATCCATTTCACCGCTGAGATGATCTCTTCTGGATCTTTTGTATCCAAACAAATAGGAAACGCATTAACGTCACCGAATTCCTTAAAGAGCATCGCTTTTCCTTCCATGACCGGCAAAGCCGCCTGTGGCCCAATATCTCCCAGACCAAGAACAGCGGTTCCATCCGTAACAATGGCAATAGTATTTTTCTTAATGGTGAGGTCGTAGACTTTCTCTCGATCTTCATGAATCGCCATACAGATCCTTGCCACACCAGGAGTGTATACCATTGAAAGGTCCTCGCGAGTATTGAGAGGAATTTTATTCTTCACTTCGATCTTGCCTCTTTGGTGAATCCTGAAAGTTCGATCCGTCACGTTTAGGACACGTACTCCCCTCACCTTCTTGACTTCTTCAACGACCTTCTGGCCTGTCTCGACATCCGATACGTCCACAGCGACATCCCGGATAATGGTCCTCTTCCCAAATCCGACAATATCGATCGCACCTATGTCTCCTCCTGCCTTGCCAATGGCTAAGGTTACTTTGCCCAGCATTCCGGGTTTTGAAAGGATCTCCAGCCGAATGAGGATACTGTAGCCCGGACTTGGTGTTTTGATCATATCCAACCTCCTCTAAATTTCATGATAACTTATTTTAACACATTGGATGTTCCTTTCTTAAGGTGACATCCACATAAAAAGAGAAACTCTGTTGAGCCTCCTCCACGAACTCAAATCGCCTATTTTGGACTGGAGGACGACGTTTCACTTGGGGCCAGCTTCCTCCGGCGGCTTTATCGCTCGAAAGCTGCGATACAGCAAAAGGTCATAAATGATTTTTAATCCTCCCGAAAGAACGAAAGGCATGCTCATGAGCGCCGTATTTGCGAGCAACGGTCCGGCGATCATAGGAGAAAGGGACGATCCCGTTGTCCGGGCAATACCGGTGACTCCTGCAGCGGCCGAGCGTTCATCCGGATCGACGACAGCCATGGTGTAGGACTGGCGAGTGGGTACGTCCATCTGTGAGATGCTGAAACGCATTAACAGAACGGCGATTGCCAGTGGAAGGTTCGGCATGAACGGCACTAATATTAAGAGGATATTCGATGGGATATGAGTGAAGACCATGGTCCTGATCAACCCTATTTTTGATGCGATTCGGGCAGCGGTCAGGGCCGAGATCCCAGCAAGAACATTGGCTCCGAAAAAGATGCTACCAAGTAACGCGGGTTGGACTTTGAAACGGACATGAAACCAGTAGGCTAAGATACTTTGTAAAACGAACCCTCCTGCGAATGCATCGAGTGAGAAGAGTGCAGAGAGCCTCAAGACAACATTTCTTGACCGATGCAATCCCAGAAAACCCCCCGGTTTTAGGGGAGAACCGGGAACCCCGGTCTTTTTACGAATTTCGACCGATGGAGAAAGTTGAGTGAACAACAATCCAAGAATCAGACCGAAGGCAGCATAGCCAACGACGATTACCCGATAGCTCCCGATCGGGTTCATCCCAAAGTTCATTAAACCTTGTACCAATGCTCCCCCGGCTAGAGATCCGAGCGCAGTTGTGAACGAACCCACCAGGTTGTACCAGGCAAAGGTACGAGTGCGTTCCTCGTTTGGCACAATCTGCGAAAGCGCTGCTTGCTCGATGGAGAGGAAGGGACCCACTTCATAGCCGCTTGGGCTGATCACACCGATCGTGGCAGCAATGAGAAGGAGCACAAAATTTCGCGTGAGTGCGAAGAGGATGCCAGCGAAAACCATCAGGCAGGCACCCACGACCAGCATTCGTCGCCTGCCGATCCGATCAGCATTCGTCGTGATCCATAAAGAGATCGCCGTATCACCGATGAGCGTCAGGGTCAAAAGGAGACCGATCTCGGTTTCGTTCAAACCCGCCTGGGCGAGATAGAGCACCAGGATGACTGAGAGAAACCCATAGGCAAACAGTCGCGCGATACGGGTTGTAAAAAGGATGCTTCCGTCTCTTGTCAATACTTTTGAGATATGGGGCCAGGGGGGGACATAACGGATCTTGCGGTTACCTTGAGCCTCTTTCATCCATGCTCCTTCTGTTCACTACCCTTACAGTATACCTGAGATCTTCTCCATTCTACCAAACCTCAAACGAAATTTATAGAATTCTTAGCGAAGGGCAAACCTGAAACAAAATTGTTGAAAAATAATTTACTCTTGCTTAAGATTGGAATGGCATGAAAAAGAAGGACCTCCTTTTAAGCCTCCTCTCCGGAGTGCTCCTCATCCTTTCTTTTCCAAATTACGATCTTGAGTTTTTAGCTTGGATTGCCTTTGTCCCCCTGCTCTACGCAATCCATGGGAAAACAGGCCTCCACGCCTTCACCCTGGGATTTCTGACCGGATTGATCTCCTATCTTGGAATCCTATACTGGATCATCGTTGCCGTCCATACGTATGGCAATATCCCTTTATTGGTCAGTGCCTTCATTCTCTTACTTCTGGTCGGTTACTTAAGTCTATTCACAGGTGCCTTTGGATTCCTGACACGGGTGGTTCCATTGTCTTCGGGAATTCAAACCATCCTCTTCTTTCCGATCCTGTGGACCGCTCTTGAATATCTTCGCTCCTTTCTTTTAACAGGTTTCCCGTGGGCCAACTTAGGCTATTCCCAGTACCTTAACCTCCTTTTTATCCAGATGGCAGATATTACCGGTCCCTATGGCCTCTCATTTGTCATTCTTCTGGTCAATACTACTCTCTTCTGGATCCTACGCCAATGGATCAACAAAACCTTTCCCGTCCGAGAGGTGGTCGTCACCCTTTTCGTTCTTTTGAGCTCAGTGATCTATGGATATGTGAAGATGGGAACGATCGATCAACAAATGCTTCAGCAGCCTTCTCTGAAGGTGGCTTTGACTCAAGGGAATATCGATCAATCGATTAAATGGGACGAGTCCTTTCAGAAGGAAACATTGAAAATTTATGAAAGACTCTCTTTGAAGGTGGCGGAGCAACACCCAGACCTCATCATCTGGCCAGAGACAGCCACCCCGTTTTTTTTCCAGCAGGCCACAGAATATCAACCTATGCTCCTCGATATCCCAAACAAGACGCATGCCTTCCTCCTCTTTGGAAGTCCCTCCTTCAAAGTAGAGAGAGGAAAAGTGAACCACTATAACAGCGCTTATCTCGCCTCTCCTGCTAAAGAGGTCATCGGAAGATATGACAAAATCCACCTGGTTCCTTATGGAGAGTATGTGCCCCTCGGAGAAATTCTTCCGCTGGGGTCTTTAGGGGAGGGAATCGGGAATTTTAAATCCGGAAAAGTGATCTACAACTTCTCCCTTCCCCAGGGGAGGTTTGGAGTGCTCATCTGTTTTGAGATCATCTTTCCAGACCTCTGCCGAAGATTTGTCAAAGGTGGAGCGAATTTCTTGGTCACCATCACGAATGATGCCTGGTTCGGGAGAACCTCAGCCCCTCATCAACACTTTACCATTGCAGTATTCAGGGCGATCGAGAACCGGGTCTTCATCGCCAGGGCTGCCAATACTGGAATCACTGGTTTTATCGACCCGAGAGGGAAGATCATAAGAAAGGGAGAGATCTTTGCAGAAGAAGCAATGAGCGAAACGATCCACCTGTCAAAGAAGAAGACTTTTTACACCCTATACGGCGATGTCTTCGCATGGGCCTGTTCAGGTTTATCCATTTTATTACTGGGATATGCCTTCAGTGAAGCCCTCCGGCCACGGGCCGGGGCTTTTCGGGCACGCAGTGGCGAACAGAATGTGAGCCAATGAAACCTCATTTTTATTGTGCCCCTTGACCCCGCCCATAGGGCGGGGCTTGCGGGGCACTTGCCGGCCAAAGGCGAAGTGGAAGATGAAACCCTTAATCCTTATCATAGCCATTTTTCTTCTTTTGATAAACATGGTC
>CAYMJV010000095.1:0-1234 GCA_964390545.1 uncultured Syntrophaceae bacterium | reverse complement strand
GATGAAACCCTTAATCCTTATCATAGCCATTTTTCTTCTTTTGATAAACATGGTCATTCTCGGGAGGGCCGCCGAGGCCAAAGATCCTGCCCCCAACCTCTGGTCCGAGTTGCTCCAAAGGTCACCCTACCCCTATACGCTGCCTCTCCCTCCGCCCAATGCAACCATTATGGACGGTACCTATACCAAATTTGAGACGAAAGAAACTCCCCCTGTTCCCTGCAGGCGTTGCCCGGATTATGCTCCTGAGGGCGGGATATGGAAGTTGAACTTGAGCAAAGGTGTCTTCAGAATTTTTCATAAAGCGACGGGATGGAAAGACATCGGGTCCTTTATCGTTTCAGGAGACCAATTGATCCTGGCCAATGATCCCGTCTGTCATGAGGTGATCGGGGTCTATCAATGGAGATTGGAGGAAGGGAAATTAATCCTGACAGTAATTGAGGACAAATGTGCGATCGGCCTGAGGGCAATGAATCTGACCAAACTTCCCTGGCTCTCGTGTCAACCTCCTAACATGGAAGCGGCCGCTACCGATCACTGGCCCAAACCACCAGGCTGCGATGAATGAAAAGGAGAATCCATTGAACTATTTAATGACGAACAAAGCACAGGTCCTTTCACGAAAGGAATCTTTCGAAGTCCTCATCGATTTTGATGTCGTCTTTGTGGGTGAGGTTCATGACTCCCGCTTTGCTCATAAAGCAGAACTCATTCTCCTCACCGGACTGTCGCGACGGGATCCGAATTTGGTACTTGCCCTTGAGATGTTTGAACGGGATGTCCAGGATGTCTTAGATGCCTATCTTCGAGGAAAAATCTCAGAGGATAAGTTTCTTAAGCAATCCCGCCCCTGGCCAAACTACCACGACGATTATCGCCCTCTCATTGAGTTGGCAAAGACAAAAGGGATCCCTGTTATTGCAGCCAATGTGCCGCGGCGGGCTGCTGCAGCGGTAGTGATGGCAAATAAGATCTCGACTAAGGTGGTAGGTGGGGACAGACTTTTTCTTCCCAAAAAGGTACATCTCGATTCAAAAGAATATCGTAAACGCTTTGTGGCCTCCGTGGGTGAAATACCCCATCATACTCCCATGAAAGGCATGAATGTCAGCGGACTTTATAAAGCACAGGTTTTAAAAGATGCTGTCATGGCCGCCTCCCTTGAACCCCTTTTAGACCGTCGCATCCTCTTCTGCTGTGGCCATTTCCATTCCGATTACCGCCTCGGCAT
>CAYMJV010000094.1:4011-8153 GCA_964390545.1 uncultured Syntrophaceae bacterium | reverse complement strand
TAGTATGATGATATGGCGGAAGCTGCTGGGAGAAAAATCAATCGAGGGTCTCGTGGTATCACACGAAAAGATGTTGAGGTGGCGAAATCCAACCCTGGGACTTGAACTGTTGTCTGAAGAGCGGTTTGACAAAAGAACATTCCGTGTGGTAAATGAATAATGGAGGTCGTTGATGAAATTGCATATAGTCGTTGAAAAGGATGAGTCTGGTTATTACGTTGCTGAGGTACCCGCACTTCCGGGCTGTTTTTCTCAGGGGAAAACACGCGCAGAAGCCATTACGAACGTAAAAGAAGCCATCGAAGGTTGGCTGGAGGTTATGGAATCGAAGCAATCGTTTGATCGTTCTCACCTTATCGAACTCTCCGTCTAATAAAAATTCAACTATAAAATGAATATTCCATTAACATTGCTCTGAAATCCCCCTCACCCTAGCCCTCTCCCCGGCGGGGAGAAGGGTAGATGGGAGAGCATGATGAACTTGGTCCGGGCCTCCTTCGAAAATTACTACGCCAAGCAGGCTTAACCGTAAAAGAGTTTAATGAGCTTTAATTGCTGAACCTCTGCTGAGCCTGACCTTAACTACATTGTCAGTTATAGATTTCTACTGTTCACTCCCACCCCTCCCTATGCCGAGGCTTCGGGAGGCAGGCATCAAGCGGGAGGGGGGTCATGGTATTCAAAACTGAAGTGCCCACAGAATCTAAGAAGATTGGATTTTTTCGAGGATTTTATTATAAAGGGCGGTGGTCATGGGATCGGGTTTGGTTTTAAGTTCTTCTTTCAGGACCTTTTTGCAGGCCTCGTAGGTTCTCAGAGCCTCATTATACATGCCTTTAGAAGAATAAAGGGTCATTAACTTCTGATAAGACTCCTCTGACAAAGAATCGGCCCGGATGGCTTTCTTGTAACATTCAACCGCTTTCTTCACGGTCCCCTGTCTGTCATGAAGGTGAGCGGCTTTACCCAGTACCTCAATATACTTTCCCTTCAATTCCTCCCTCCTTTTATCGGCCCATGGAATGTAAAATTCATTTGGCAAGAAGTCTCCCCGATATATCTCAATGGCTTCGTTATAGATCAAGAGGGCTTCTTTAGCATCGCCCACTTTTTCCATTTCCTCTCCTTTCTTCAGGAGAAGCAGGAACAGATCGACGTCAACCCGACATAGCTCAGCGTCCATCGACACAACATTGTCCTGGAGGTGAACATAGGAGGATCCGAAGTCTCTGTCGATTTCAGGCTCAAGAGACTTTCGTAACCGTTGAAGGGTGGTCTTAAAATCACTCTCAGCTGCCTTAGGTCTTTCCTCCGGCCAAAGTTGATCGATTAGAGCCTCTTTCGGAATTCCTTTGGCTCCATAGGAAATAATCACCTTCAGGAGTTGCTTGGGTTGACTTCGATCCCATTCATCTTCCTCTATTACATGATCACCACGAATGACTCGAAACCCTCCCAAGGTCTCAATGGTGAGACGAGGAATTCTTGAACGATGAATCTGTCTCCTGATCTCCCAGACTTTCTCTTTGATGATCTGGTCTGGATGATTTGACAATTTTCTTAGGTCTTCTTCGGCGTGATGGAACAAACGGGTAGAAAGGAGATGTGCTGCATAATCTGTTGCTCCCTTTACTTTTAGCTCTAACGCCAACAAACATACCTTCCTTAAATATTCATCACTAAGAATGTAGAGATATTCAAAGTTCTTCTCCTCCGCAATCTTAAATCCTGCTTGCAAGTGAAAAACGGCGTCTCGGCGCTCATCCTTTACGAACTTAACAAACGCCATGATCAAATGGATCTCTGCCAACGATTGATACCCTGAAATTCCATTGAAATAGTTTAGAGATTCCATAAGCTCTTCTTCGGCAAACTCATATTCCTTCAGATGATAACCAATGAGGCCCATCATCATTTTTGCTCGGTTAAGTTCGTACCTTGAAGGTGCTTCTTTTGAAAAAATCTCTATGACTTGACGGATTTGTTCCTTGGCCTTTTTGAAATCACCTCGATGAAGAGAAATGAGTCCCAAGAGCCTGAGAGCCAGTCCCTTATAAACGGGGTTCTTGATAGACTGGGCTAGGTTAAAATAACGATTCCCAATCTCCTCAGCTTCTGCAAATTTTCTTTGATAAAATTCGAGGTACCCGGATATTTCAAAGGTCCATGGAGCCATTGACACAAGGCTGTATTTCTCGATCTCCATCTGAAGTTTTTCAACTAAATCCTTCGCCTTTACAAATTGCCCTTGATAAATGGATAGGAGACAATTCACCATGAGTTGCGGGGTTTTAGATTCGGGATGGACATACTTCTCTACGGACTTTTCAATGCTTTTGAGGGTCTCTTCCGCCAAAGAGAATTCTCCAATCTGAACCAACCCGAGAGCGGAAAGAGCCTGCGCATTGACTTGAAGGCTTGTTTCTTTTATTTGATTGAATAAGAGAGAGGCATTTTGACAAAACATCACTCCTTTCCGTATGTCACCCTCTACTAAGATATAGCCCGTTCCTATGGAATAAAATAGCATTGCCCTTTCACGTGGATATTTTTCTAACTCCGTTGATTGAAGGCATGCCTCTGCCTCCCTAATCAACTGAACAACGGGAATTGGCTGAATCCCCGTGTGAATTGAAACAAGAATGAGTCGTGCAATTGAGAGTAGAATGCCTCTTATTGCTTCCCGCTGTTTAAACAATCTATAAGCCTTCTCCAAAGACCGCACCGTTTCAGTCTCCACCGAATAGGGTTGAACCATGCTTTGATAAAGAAGGAGCCATGGATTTTCCTGGATGATTTCATGAGGGAGGGTGGAGATCCACTGGGATAGATCGCTTCTTCTTCCTTTGCTCAGTAATTCCATTCCCAGTTGCTCAATGATTGCAACTGCACGGGGATAATCCTTTGCTTCAAGAAAATATTTAACTGCATTCTCTAATTCATTTCTTTGTTCATACAAGATCCCTGCCTTTAAGAGCAGCGAATGACGCTCTTCTTCACCCACTCTCTCCTTGGATTTCGCCTTTAAAAAATCTCTAAAAATATGATGGTATCGGAATAACCAGCCTTTTTTCTCATCATAAAAGGATTGGACAAAGAGATTTTTTCTTACATGCTCCTTCAGAATGTCTTCGGCTTTTTCGATTCCAATAAGATCTTTCATAAACCCAGGTTCAATAAGATCGAGGATGGACGATTTGATCAAGAATTCCTGGACCTGTTCGGGTTGAGAAGAAAGAATCTCTTTCCCGAAGTACTGAAATACCTCCTTCTTGAAATGATCCGGAAGTTCTTCAGAGATGAACTTTTCTCTGGTTGCTTCTGGAAATCTACTGAAGGATTCGGAAAACAAAATCAACCCGCCGATCCATCCCTCCGTGGCTAAATAGATCTTTTTCAATTGGTCCGCATTAAAGGAGATCTTTCGAATCTCGTGGAAAAAAGTTCTGATTTCCTCCTGAGTAAAGGCGAGGTCCTCATTTCTTAAGATGAAGGCTTCCTGCCTCATCTTGAGGCTTTGAAATTGCAAGGGAAGGGGAGGAATCTCTCTGGATAGCATAATGAATCGAACATTTGGCGGGGAATTCTCTATGAGAGCCTGGAGAAACTCAAATGCAAGGGCATCAGAGGATAGCCGATCCAAACCATCCATGACGATGCAAATCGGGCTGGTGATTTGCTCAAAAATGCACTGCGTCCATTCACGAAACGGAGGAATTTCGGATCTCGATTCACTGGAGACCATGGAATAGGAAAAGAGATCATCAAGATCGGTATCCTTTAATACGTATTGAAGTGAATAGACGATGAGATAGAAGAGGTTCATCGGGTTACTATCCCCTCCGTCCAAGTTCATCCACGCGGAGGGGATTTTCGATCCCTTCACATAGGATGCAGCCAGGGTCGATTTGCCCTGGGCGGCTTGCCCCAGAATGAGAATTAATTTCTTGTCCTGGTTCTTTTTAAGAAGATCGAGGAGGCGTGGTCGATATAAGACATTTGGCAAGTGGGGAGGGGTAATCTTTGAAGTGCTGATGGAGAATCTCATTTGGGATTCTCTTTCAAAAGAAGTTAAAGGTTAGCAAATGAAACAATTCGAGCCCGTGGATAGCCGCCGGAAACGAGGCTCAGTATAGCATAAT
>CAYMJV010000094.1:0-3911 GCA_964390545.1 uncultured Syntrophaceae bacterium | reverse complement strand
TTTTTTTGCTTGACAGATAGTAACGTTTCCCCTATAGGTAAGAATGGGAAAACATAATGTCTATGAGACCATCCATCCACAATGAAGTTCCTGCAAAAGAGCCGCCTAAAATTGATCGCAGAAGAGCTGCCCGCCGACAAGAAGATAGGCTTCGAGAACAGGCTCATCAGGAAAAGGCGCGGAAACTGCATTCTCTCCTTGAGTTAGGACAGATTATTGGCCTGGACCTTCAACTCAATGAGATGCTTTTACAAATTGCCCAGAAGGCCTGCGAGGTGATGGAGGCAGACCGTTGCAGCGTCTTTCTCTATGATTCGGCGACCGATGAGCTCTGGTCAACTGTGGCGATGGGAATGGGTGGAGAAGTCATCCAGATGTCTTCGAAAACAGGAATAGGGGGGCATTCTTTCCAGACTGGGGAGGTCATCAATCTGGAAGATGCCTATGACGATCCAAGGTTCAACAAAGAGATCGATACCCATACAGGCTACCGAACGCGCAGCCTCCTCTGTATGCCTCTTTATAACAGAGCAGGGTCGAGATTAGGAGTGATCCAGCTCCTGAATAAAAGAACCGGAGTCTTTACTGAAGAAGACGAAACTTTTCTCAAGACCTTTGGCAATCATGCCTCCTTTTTTCTTGAAATGGCACAGCTGCAGAAGGCCCGTTTCGATGCCTTGGAACAGTCCCGGACAGAACTCCAACGCCTGAACAAGGCGAAGAGCAAAGCCCTGGATCATCTCTCTCATGAACTCCGGACACCCATTGCGGTGATTCAGGGAAATCTCCGTATCCTGAAACGGAAACTTCATGTGAAAACCTCTCCGATTGTAGAAGAGAAGTTCTTCAAGACGCTCGAGAAACATCTTGGGCGCCTCCTTGACATTCAGCAGGAGACAGACAAGATCCTCCGGTCTCACAAAGAACTGGAGGGAGTCTTCCCTTCCGATGAATTTAAGGGGAAGAGCGCTGTCTCCTTTGAACCTATTGCCCTGGTCCCTTTTTCCCAAAGAAGCTTAGAAAAGATAAAAGAGCGGGCGAACCATCGGAATCTCCATTTTCAAATACACGCGCAAAAAGACCTCTCCGTGTTAGTGGCCCCGGGAATTCTAGAAGAAATCCTGGAAGGCCTTCTGAAGAATGCCATCGAGAACACCCCGGATGAAGGGGTAGTCCGGATTTTGGTGGAACCGAAAGGCCTGCAGGTACTCCTTAGGGTGCAGGATTTTGGCGTCGGCATCACCCCTGAGAATCAAAGCTATATCTTTGATGGACTTTTTCCTACCCAAGAGACGGATCTCTATAGCTCCAAAAGACCTTATGACTTCAATGCAGGAGGTAAGGGGCTTGACCTGCTCCAGATGAAGGCTTATGGACAACGCTATGGCTTGGGGCTATCGATGGAAAGCCAGCGATGTATCCATATTCCAACCAATCAAGATATCTGTCCGGGAAGAATTACTGCCTGTCCCCATTGTCAAACCCAGGAGGATTGTTTAAAATCAGGAGGGAGTATTTTCACCGTATCCTTTCCGGGCATGACGAAGGACACAGGGGAGAAGTGAAGGGCGATGGGAAAATTATCAGAAAAAGAGAAATCGGTCGATTCGAAAAGGCCGAGTGAAAAAGGACCTCTGTTTGACCTTCTCATTCACGACCTGACAGGGCCCCTATCGGTGGCCTCTACCAGTGCAGCCAGTCTATTTCAAAGGGAGAGTCGCTATGGCCCTCTCACCGATCAGCAGAAACGGCTTATTGAGCGGATTTTAAGAAATGTTCGCAAAGCCCAGACCCTTCTCAATGAGATGATCGAGATTTCCCGGAGTGAAGAAGGATTATTCCAGAAGGAGTTCTTCCCCATCGAAGAGATCCTCAAAGAATCGCTCCTGGATGTCTTAGAAATCCACGATCCTCAAATGGTGGAAAAACTGAGTGGCGAGAAGAATCTTGGGGAGTCTCGACCCTTCCTGGAAGACCATGGGATCTTCATCACCATCACCGGGAAGTATTGCCAGTCGCCCTTCTGCCATGATCACAAAAAAGTCCAGCAGATCCTGAGAAACCTCTTCAGCAATGCGCTGAAATATCGCCGGAGTCGCGTGGAAGTTTGTATTAGTGGCGAAATTGACCTTTGCATCACCTTTGAGGATGACGGAGTGGGGATCCCGGTGGAAGAGCAAGAGGTTATCTTTGATCGTTTCGTCCGGTTGAAGGAGAAAAGACATACTGGCATTCCAGGGCTGGGCCTCGGACTGACAGGGGTGAAAGCCCTATTGGAGGCCATGAGTGGAGATATTGCCGTGGTTAGCCGTGAGGGGACCGGGGCTCGCTTCGTGGTTCGTATTCCTCCCCTCCCATCCCAATAAGATAAGAGAGCTCTGAAAAAATACTTTACGCTCTCTTGATGACACACCTGCCTACCGCAGGCCCTCAATCCCGTCTGCGGCGGGACCGGTGCAGGGCAGGCAGGGACTTCAAAAGAGGAATCAGAGATTTCTGGACTTGTCCAGACATATCTAAAATGAGGAGGATCGTGAATGAAAGCACCTATTCTCAGTGGAAAGAAGGTCCTGGCTGTGGATGACGAGCCGGATGTTTTGACGGTTCTGGAAGAGGAGATCATGGGAGCTTGTCCGGACTGCAAGTTTGACAAGGCGACCACCTATGAGAAAGCTGCTGAGTTGATCAAATCAAAGTCCTATGATGTGGTCATCCTCGACATCATGGGAGTCCGTGGCTTCGATCTCTTAGCTCTATCCGTAAGTCGAAACTTCCGAGTCGCCATGCTCACGGCCCATGCCCTTACCCCAGAAGCCCTGAAGCGCTCATTTGACATGAAAGCACGGGCCTATCTCCCAAAAGAAAAACTGGGAGAGATCGTTCCCTTCTTAGAGGATGTTCTGAAGTACGATTATCTTCCGGGGTGGAAACGCCTCTTTGAGAAATTGAAGGGCTTTTTCGATACCAAGTTTGAATCAGACTGGGAGAAGAAATCAGGCCTGAATTGGCAGGAATGGGGAAAATTGTAAGGGAGGGGAGCATGCCGGAATCCATTTTAAATGGTAAGAAGATCCTGGCCGTGGACGACGAACCCGATGTTTTGGACGTTCTGGGAGAAGAGATTATGGAGAGCTGCCCGAACTGCAAGTTCGATAAGGCCGTTACCTATGAAGCGGCGGTCAGGATGATGAACTCAAATAAATATGACCTTGTCATCCTAGACATCATGGGGGTCAGGGGCTTTGAGCTTCTAGACGCAGCCGTGAAGCATAACCTTCCTGTCGCGATGCTCACAGCCCACGCCCTGACCCCGGAAGCCCTGAAACGGTCGATTGAAATGATGGCCCGGGTCTATCTTCCCAAAGAGAAGATGGGCGAAATCGTTCCATTCTTAGAATATCTGCTGAAGTATGAGTATCTCACCGGGTGGAACACCCTTTTTAAGAGATTGAAAGGATTTTTTAATGAACGATGGGGAAAGGACTGGCAGAAGGCCGACGCAAGTTTTTGGAAGGAATTCAACACGAAGCTGCTCAATTGTTAATTCAGTTCGTACACGACAGGCCATGAGGGGGAACTTATGACGGATTCGATCTTGAATGGAAAGAGGGTTCTGGCGGTAGATGACGAAGCGGATGTCTTGACCGTACTCGAAGAAGAGATTAAGGATGCCGCACCCACCTGTCAGTTTGACAAGGCCACTACCTATGAAGAGGCCGTGGAGAAGATGGCCTCTTGGACCTATGATGTCGTCATCCTCGACATCATGGGAGTTCGAGGCTTTGACCTGCTGGAATTGGCGGTCAACCGGAACTTCCCGGTGGCCATGCTCACGGCCCATGCCCTTTCTCCGGAGGCCCTCAAGCGCTCCATCGAAATGAAAGCCCGGGCCTATCTCCCCAAAGAAAAAC
>CAYMJV010000093.1:0-8298 GCA_964390545.1 uncultured Syntrophaceae bacterium | reverse complement strand
TTTGGAATGAATAAAAGCCATGGAACAGAATATTTCGGTGAAACTCTTCCTACAGCAATAGTTGAAAATCTAAAGAGATTACATTTTTAGGATTGAATATCTTGCCTCCCTTAGATTCATTGGAAATATTATCAAGATTCGTTTTACAGACGAATTGGTTTAGCTCCTCGGAAAATAGAGTGAAATACGCTGCCTTTTTACCAGATAAGAATGGCGAAACATCTGTATTCCGAACCTCCGGTATTACTAATAATGACATTTGGGAAATTGGTGACTGTGAAGTTTCAATAAAACGGGGCAAACCGATCTTAGGAAGGACTGATATTGGAACAAATAATGTAATATCAAAAGATCTAGAAGTGGTTCCAAGGGAACCCCCTTTAAGACATGCAAATATTATTGGGTGGCCAGATGAAAGGTCAAAGCAAAAAATAATTGCTATTGAATTAGCTTCGGAATCATTTTTCCACAAAAGATGAATTGTGTACATCTCACCTTCCCATGCAATGAAGTTTCTTAAAAAATAAAAAGACCCAAGGTGTCATCCATAAAAAAGTTGGCCCGCTCCTGACAGCAAAGTGCAATGGTGGTCGTGGTTAGAGCCGCGTGACTTCCTTCAAGGGGGAGATAACATGAAAATCTTGGCATTGGTCGCGAGTCCCAGAAAAGGGGGTAATACTGATATACTAGTGGATCAAATCTTGAAAGGTAGCAAAGAATCGGGGCACACAGCTGAAAAGCTTTACCTCTATCACTACCGGATATCCCCTTGCATCGATTGTCGTAACTGCAAAAAGGGAGAATACGTTTGTACGTTAAAGGACAGAATGCAGCAGATCTACCAAAAAATGGAAGAGGCGGATTTAATTATTTTTGGTACACCCAATTATTGGTTCGGCCCCACCGGAAAAATGAAGCTCCTTGTCGATAGGATGCGGCCATTTGCTGCAAATAAAAAGATGAAGGGGAAGAGATGGGTTCTCGTGACCCCTGCAGCGGATGGGCCGAAAGTATGTGGGCCTCTTGTCCAGATGTTCCGATTGTCATTTGATTATCTAGGAATGAAATTTGCGGGCAAAATCCTGGTCGAAGCATACGAAAAAGGAGAGGTTAAAAAGGATCGACAAGGATTGAAAAGAGCATATGAATTGGGGACTTCACTTTAGCTTTCGCATTTCAGGATACGCGTATGGAAAAACAAATGGGGTCAAACCTACATTTTAGAGTCGCAGGACTGAAATGACCTCCTGGTCGGACCAAGAAATCTATATAAAAGGATAATATTGAAAAAAAGGAGTCAATCTTCGGCTTAAACCCGCAATTTTGGACAAGAATAAAGGGGGCAACCCGTGACGTGTAGCAAAATGGGGAAACTTTTTAGAGGCAATAGGGCGGGATTACTTAATGAATTTCGTTGTCCGAAAAGGAGAAGTTTGGGAGCACACGGGATGGAATTGGAAAAGGGGGACATGGAAGTATAAGAGCATACATGGGTTGTTTGGAGTGAACAACGAAAGCCACCCCATCCGGTGCTGCCTCGAATCCCTACGATCCCTTGAAGTCGTCTGCCTTGTCTGCCTTATCGAAGGCGAGGAATAAGGATGAATCGTGACGAGATAACGAAACTGTACTTTATCGCGCCAATCGCTAATGTTCCATCTATCCTGCAGCATGGCATCCTCTCCCACAAACTCTCCGGTCAGATTGACCATCATTCCGTGGCCATGCCGGAGATCCAAGAGCGGCGAAAGAACAAGCAGATACCCGGCGCGAGGCCTCTGCACGATTACGCCAACCTCTACTTTGACGCTCATAATCCGATGCTCAGTAAACGCCGGGCACAGAATGATGAGATCTGTATCCTGAAAGTTGACGCAAAGGTGTTGGATTTGCCGGGAGTTATCATTGCAGATCGTAACGCGGCCAGCGATTGGGTCCGTTTTTCACCCGTGGCCGAAGGACTCAAATCGATCGACCGGGATCGGGTGTTCGCTCAGTACTGGACTCACCCGCAAGACCTTTACGATGAAATGAGGCATAAATCAGAAAAGTGCGCGGAGGTCCTCGTGCCGGACCGCGTCAAGCCATGCTACTTTGTTGGTGCCTATGTGGCGAACGAAGTGGCCCTGTTGCGGTTTCAGCAACTGAATATCAACTTGCCTGTTTGCATCAGGAGTGATATATTTTTTTAGGAGGGGGAGATGAAGGTCCTGGTTGGTGACATTTTGAAGTCCAAAGCCGAAACCCTGATCAACACCGTCAACTGCGTTGGAGTTATGGGCAAGGGAATTGCTCTGGAATTCAAGAAACGTTTTCCAGAGATGTTCGAGGATTATATCAAAAAGTGCGACCGTAAAGAGATCAAGCTCGGTGTCCCCTATCTTTATAAAACCCTGTTTCCACCTCAAATCGTGAATTTTCCAACTAAGGACCACTGGAAATCAGTCTCCAGAATCAGCGACATTGAGTGCGGGTTGCAGTATATTCTGTCGCACTATACGGAGTGGGGTATAACTTCGCTTGCGATTCCGCCGCTCGGCTGTGGAAACGGCCAGCTTGAATGGAGGGCAGTCGGCCCATTGATTTACAGGTATGCCAATCAGATGGACATCCCGGTGGAAATGTATGCCCCCTACGGGACGCCTTCAAAGGAGTTGACTATTGAGTTCCTGGAGCAAGGGGCACCCATCGGAAATCAACGTAGCAGCGGAACCGTTCAATCCACCATGAATCCGGCATGGATTGCTCTTGTGGAAATCCTACGCCGCATTGAAGAACAGCCATATCACTGGCCGGTTGGGAGAACCATTTTTCAGAAGATTGCCTATGTTGCTACGCAACAGGGCTTGCCGACCGGATTTGTCTATCAGAAAGGCAGCTTTGGTCCATTCTGTAGGGAACTGAAGAACGCCGAGACAAAGCTTGTGAACAACAATCTGCTTCAGGAAGAACGAATACGCAATATGTTTATGGTTAAGGTCGGACCGAATTACATGAGGATTAGAAAAGATTTCAATTCGTCAATTTCGCAGTGGGCTGCCATCGTTGAGAAGACTACAGACCTATTCATGCGAGTCAACACGAATCAAGCCGAGATTGTAGCGACTGTTATGTATGCCGCTGATTCCCTCAAGAAAAAAGGCAACGGCAGTCCAACCGAAACCCAAGTCCTTGAATCGGTCATGCAATGGAAGCAGAAGCGGCGTCCATCCTTGGATAAATCGGTTGTTGCCTCGATTATACGGAACCTCGGCATGCTCCGTTGGCTTGATGTCAAACCCGATGTTACCCTTCCCGTTTCAGATGATGAATTGGTGCTGGCGTAACCGTTCCCTGCCGTTTCATGAAAGACCAATTGGGGTCAAACCTTCAAAAATCAATTAACTATAGAAAAATTACAGACCGTTTTAGAAAAGGTGTCCTCCATAAAAAAGTTGGCCCTGCCCAAGCTTAAGTTATTGGGTAAATAAGTAATTGAGTGATTGTAAATAAGAGTTCAAAAAGAATGCAGAGCGCAAAGGGCAAAGCGCATAGCGTAAAGCTCAAAGTTGAAAGCTCAAAGGAAGACAGGTCGTTGAATGAGGGAATCATTTGAAGAATAGAAACGCAAGACCAAACCTCTACATCATTGCGGGTCCTAATGGGGCTGGGAAGACGACCTTTGCCCGTAAGTTTCTTCCTCAATATGTAGAATGCCTGGAATTTGTAAACGCCGATTTGATTGCGGGTGGTTTGTCACCATTCGCCCCAGAGAGAGCTGCCATCCATGCGGGGAGAGTCATGCTGGAACAAATTCATTCCTTAGCTGAGCGCGGTGTGGATTTTGGGTTTGAAACCACCCTCTCGGGAAAGACATATATGAAACTTCTGCAGGGCATGAAAAAAAGGGGATATCTCGTCCATATATTTTTCCTTTGGATTACCAATGTGGAGTTAGCACTTGAACGCATTAAGCTAAGGGTGCGAAATGGAGGACATGCTATCCCAGAGGCTATTGTTCGCCGCCGTTTCGGTAGAAGCCTGCCAAATTTTCTCCGTGTCTATAGGCCTTTAGCAGATTCATGGACAATCTTTGATAATTCAGGGGATGTCCCTAAAATGATTGCTTTTGAGGAATCAGGAAAGATCGAAATACTTGATTCGGATCTCTTTAACATTTTATTAAAATACAAGGAGAACCAATGAAAAAGGGGAAAAGAACGACTCCTCCGCTTGCATACCGAGCCGAAGAAGCACTTCGGAAGGCTGTGGCTGAAGCGATCGCCGAACATCGACGCAACGGAGTTCCGATTGCCATCTGGCGTAATGGGAAAGTGGTTCGTATTTCTGCGGATCAGATAGAAGTTCGGGAACCCCAGGTTGAGTATACGGTCTCTCGTAAGAAGCGAAAATAGGGACGTCCCATTTCCCAAGAAAAAGGCATCATCCATAAAAAAGGTGGCCCATTATTTAGTTATTGAGTTATCGGGTCCATTGGGTTATTGAGTCCCGGAGCGGAAAGATGAAAGCTCAAAGTTTAATGTTCCGATACACGCTGACTGAATTTTTCAGTCAAAGTTATTTAAATGATTAGAATGAAAGTGGTAATCATTAGGTAGGAAATAGACCACAATCCGAGGGTCTATAATATTTGACTCACCCTATCCTCTATCGCTCGTTTAGAATTCTGCTCACATACGTAAAGTGAAATCCCAGATAGTCAGCCACGGCCCGCTGAGTATAACCATATTTCTCCACCGGCTCCCGGATCCGGCGATCCCTACTTGTCCACCTTCGTCAGCTTCGCCCCGACCAGGGATGCGATGATCACCAGGGTCGTGGAGATGAAGATCATCAGGATTCCCAGGGCGGAAAGCCTTCCCCACAGGCCATCTTCTGCGAACCGGAAGATCTGGACGGCGAGGACCTCCGTCCCCGGCCTGGAGAGGACGACGGAGAGGCTGAGCTCCCGGACGAACATGGTGGCCATCAGGATCCATCCGGAGACAATCCCGGGGATCAGCAGGGGGATGACGATCCGGCGCATGGTGTAGAGGCGCCCGCCGCCGCAGACCCGGGATGACTCCTCCAGGTTGCTGTGGATCTGGACAAAGGCGCTCGTCAGCGGTCGTATACCGTAAGGCAGGTAGGTGGCGATGTAGCCGATGAGCAGGGCCCAGATCGTGGCGTACAGGGGTGTTTGAACGAAGAACCACATGAAACCGATCCCGACGACGATCCCGGGGAAGGAGAAGGAGAGGAAGCTCAGGGATTCTAAAACGCCCGAGGCTTTCGTTCGGACCTTCACGATGACGTAGGCCACGAAGAAGGAGAGGACGATCCCCAGCGTTGCCCCGCCGACGCCGAGGTAGAGGCTGTTCTTCAGGGAAAGGAGGGAAATGGGATCCTTGAGGACCGCGATCCAGTGCTTCCAGCTCATCATCGCGAAGGCCTTCGCGCTCGGCACCATGGAGTAGGGGACGAGGGAGGTGTAGAAGAGGACCAGCACCGGCAGGACGATCAGTACGAAGGAGAGCAGGGCGACGATCCCGAAGAGCGGATACCTGGCCTTCTTGAGGTCGATCACGGTCGGCCGGTACCCCCGGCTCGAGATGGTCACGTATTTCTCGCCTTCCCGGGTCAGGTGCCGGTAGAGGAAGATGAGCGTGATGGAGACCGCCAGGGCGCTCATTCCCACTGCCGCCGCCAGGCCGTAGTCCGTGGCGAACCCCGTGGCGACAACGCGGTAGATGTGGGTGGCCAGCACATAGATCCGCCCCGGCATGCCGATGACCGAAGGGACGGCGAAGGAGGCCAGGCTGCGGACGATGACGAGCGTCATGGCGGCCAGGATCGCCGGCCGGAGGACCGGCAGGGTCACCTTCGTCAGCGTCCGAAGATTCGAAGCGCCGCAGACCTTGGAGGACTCCTCCAGGGAAACGTCGAAAGCCGACATGGCGGGGGCGATGACCAGGTACGCGATGGGCAGATCGAGCAGTCCCTCCACGAGGATCATCCCCTGCATCGTATAGATGCTCAGCGCCACCCCATCCATGCCCAGGACCTGCCTCAGAAAGAGGTTGATCATGCCGTTCGACGGGTTGAGCAGGAGAACCCAGCTGACGGCGAACAGGATGTGCGGAACCATCATGGGGATGAGGGAGATGATCCGGAACATGAACTTGAAAGGGATATTGGTCCGGGTGTTCAGATAGGCCAGAAACAGAGCCAGGACGGTGGCGACGACGGCCGAGCCGATGGTGAAGACGGCCGTATTGACGAGGATGTCGGCGAATGCGGGGTCGGCGTAGGCCTTGACGTACTTCTCCAGGGTGAAGCTGCCGAAGGCCCCCAACCCTTTCGTAAAGCTCCCCAGAATGAGCATGACGACGGGGCAGACCGTGAGAAATCCGACAATCGCGATCAGGCTCGGCGTCAGCGCCGTTCTCGTCTGTTGCATCGCACGTTACCGGGTCAATTCAAGAGGATGGAGCAGTGACGCGGATCGAAGTGCAGGGCGATCTCTTCGCCTTCCCGGACGGCGGTTGTCGGCTCGATCCGGAAGATCAGGAGGGTTTCCCCGACCCGGATCTCCCCCTCGTAGGCGTCCCCCACGAAGACCAGAGACTCGACCTTTCCCCGGAAGATGTTCTCTCCGTCCTTGTGGCTCGCTTTCAACACCCGGATGAATTCGGGACGGATGCACACGGTCACCGTCTTTCCCGGCGAGGCGTCGATTTTCTTCTCGGAGGCAATGGGGCCGATGGCGGAATCGATCATCGTGAAGCGGTCTGCTGTCGACGCAACCCTCCCTTCGATGAAGTTCGCACGGCCGATGAAATCCGCCACAAACCGTCGGTCGGAGTCGAAATAGATCTCCCACGGTGTTCCCGTCTCGACGATGCGGCCGCTCTTCATCACCGCAACGGCGTCCGACAGCGACAGGGCCTCGATCCGGTCGTGGGTGACGTAGACGGCGGTAATCTTCAGCTCGGTGAGGAAACTCCGCAGCTCCTTGCGCGTCTCTTCCCGGAGCTTGGCGTCCAGATTGCTCAGGGGTTCATCGAAGAGGATCACCTTCGGTTCGGCGACCAGGGCCCTGGCCAGGGCGACGCGCTGCTGCTGCCCGCCGCTCAGCTTCGTCGCCGGCCGGTTCTCGAACCCGTCGAGCTGCACGAAATGAAGCGTCTTTTCGACCTTTTTCCTGATCTCCTCCCTGGGATCGTTGCGGGTCTGCAGGGGATAGGCCACGTTGTCGAACACGTTCATGTGGGGCCAGATGGCGTAGGTCTGGAACACCATGCCCAGCCCCCTTTTCTCCGACGGGACATAGATGCCCTTTTCCGTCGAGAAGACGACCTCATCCCCGATGGTGATCTCCCCCGCGTCGGGCATCTCCAGGCCGACGATGCACCGCAGCAGGGTGGTCTTGCCGCAGCCGCTCGGGCCGAGGAGGGTGAAGATCCGGTTGGCTGGGATGTTCAGGTCGACGTTGGCAAGCGCCGCGATCGTCTTGCCTTCCGAGTAATAGTTCTTGCTGAGGTTCCTGATGCTGATTTCCATGTCTTTTTCCTGAAGGGTCCCGAGACCGCGGAAACGCGATCCCGGAACCCCAAAACGGTGAAAAGAAGGTGAGGACTGAAGATTAAGGCGTCTCGAAAATCTTCTTGAACTCGTCGCCCCACTTTTTAATCTCCTCATCCGACAGTTCCCGGATCGGGATGACCTTCGCCCTGTCCATCCCAACGATGGGGGGATAGATGCCCGGAGCCAGGACATATTCGCCCACCTTCTCGGCCATGATCTTCATGGCATCCTTCGAGAGCCAGTAATCCACGAAAAGCCTGGAGGCGTTCGGATGGGGGGCGCCGACGGTGATGGCCATCCCCCGGGGGGTCCCCATCATGGGCTGGGAGACCCTTGCCCAATCCAGGGGCGCGGGCGCCTTGGTGATGATGTATTTCGGCATGGAGATCCCGATCAGCTTCTCTCCGCTCTCGATCGGGGCGGGCGTCGGGCCGAACGAAGCCACGAACATGGGCTTGTTGGCAGCCAGTCCCCTGAGGAATTTCATCCATTCCGCGTCCGACTTGATGACGTTTTCCTTCAGTCCGATGAGCCAGGAGATGGTCGTCGGATGGGAGGAGGGATCGGCCATGACGATCTTTCCCTTCCATTTTGGGTCGGTCAGGTCCTCGTACTTCTTGGGGACGTCGGCCGGCTTAACGAGTTCCTTGTTGTAGATCAGGGCGGCATATTCGATCCCGAAGCTCTGGATCTTGCCGTCCTTGTTCGCCCATTTCGGATAACCGGCCGCTT
>CAYMJV010000092.1:0-8469 GCA_964390545.1 uncultured Syntrophaceae bacterium | reverse complement strand
CCATGATCGTCAAGCCCCTTCATGAAGATGGGAGCCTCGGAATTTCGAAGGAGAGTGTGGTGTATGACGACGAGGCTCTGAGCAGGCAGATTCGATACGTGGTTGAGTGTTACCAGCAGCCAGCGTTGATAGAGGAGTTCATCGAGGGGAGAGAATTAAACGTAGGATTATTAGAGATCGATGGAAAAGTGGAGGTTCTTCCCATCTCTGAAATCGATTATTCCGAATTTCCTGAAGGTGTTCCGAAGATTTGCGGATATGAGGCTAAGTGGGAGGCCGAGACCCCGGAATATCAGAAATCGAAACCGGTTTGCCCTGCACGATTGGAGCCGGTGATGCAGAAGAGGATCGAACAGATTGCCCTCAAGGTCTTTAAACTCTTTGGATGCCAGGACTATGCCCGGGTGGACATGCGTCTCGACCCAAATGGGAAAGCCTTTGTCTTGGAGGTGAATCCAAACCCAGACATCTCTCCTCAATCTGGAATGGCCCGGGCCATCAAGGTTCAGGGGATGACCTATACCGAATTCATAGGGAACTTGCTCGAAAGGGCTCTTCAAAGAAAATCATCTTAAATCCCAAATTCCCTGCCTGCGCCTGCCTGCGGTAGGCAGGGCAGGCAGACAAATCGTAAATCAGCTCCACGCGTCAATTTTAAATGACCAAAGCTCTTCCTAAAATCATTTTGAAGAAGGGTAAAGAGAAGCCTCTTCTTCGAGGACATCCCTGGGTTTTTTCAGGGGCTGTAGCGAAGATCGAAGGAGAGGTGTCCCCCGGTGACCTCGGAGAGATCTACTCAGAAGAAGGCCAATACCTCGGGGCGGGGCATCTCAACCCAGCCTCACAGATCATCCTTCGACTGTTGACTCAAAAGAAGGAGCCGGTCGATATCCCTTTTTTTAGAGAACGGATTTCAAGAGCTGCTCGATTGAGAGAAACCTTTCTCAAAGGGAAGACGAATGCCTATCGAATCGTCAATGGCGAAGGAGACTTCCTTCCGGGACTGATCGTGGACCGGTACGGAGAGACCCTGGTGCTCCAGTCCTTAACCGCTGGAGTAGAGCGGCTTAAAGGGTCTCTCGTCGATCTCCTGGTGAGTGAAATGAAACCCCGATCCATTTACGAGAGGAGTGATGTTGCCACCCGAAGACAAGAGGATCTGCCGGAGGTTACCGGTCTTCTCTTTGGGAGGGAGGTTTCCGATCGAATTGAGATAGAGGAGTATGGTTGTCATTTTCAGGTCGATGTGAAAGGTGGACAGAAGACCGGATTCTATCTCGATCAAAGGGAGAATCGGTCTGACCTGAAGAACCTGTCTCAAGGGACTAGGGTTCTAGATTGTTTCTCCTATACCGGGGCTTTTTCAGTTTATGCGGGATTGGGAGGCGCAGAAGAATTGACCCTGCTCGATTCCTCTGAGGGGGCTTTGAAAAGAGCAGAAGAACATTTCCACCTGAACGCCTTGGAACAGATTCCTCACCGATTCATACGGGGGGATGCCTTTGAGGTTTTGAGAAGCCTCAAACCCGAGTATGATATCGTCATTCTTGATCCCCCCCCTTTTGCAAAAAGAAAGGGACATCTTTCAGGTGCCTCAAGGGGGTATAAAGATCTCAATCTCCAGGCCCTGCGTTTGTTAAAAAGAGGGGGCTTTCTTTTCACCTTTTGTTGCTCCCATCATGTGAGCTGGGACCTTTTTCAAAAGATCATCTTCTCTGCCGCAGTGGATGGAGGGAGGGAGGTCCAGCTTCTGGTTCGGAAAGGACACCCCACCGACCACCCGGTCAATCTCTGCCATCTCGAAGGTGAATATCTGAAGGGATTTCTCTGTAAAGTTCTCTAAAAACTCTGGGAAAGTCCTTAGAGCTCTCTGATTACGCCCCTGCCTACCGCAGGCACGGATTAAATATCGATTACTGAGATAAAATTGCAACGAAGAAATCTGCGTAATCAAATCAAAATCTGTGGAATCAGGATTTCTTTGTAAATCCTTGACCGGCCAAGGGAATTCAGTTAATATGGATTTATTTTTGTGAGAAAATACGGGGGTGATTCGAGTTTGTCACCTGTAAGAACTAATCACCCACACGCTACCGTACACCCATGATGAATGAATCTCGAATAAAAATTGATCTCCTGGAAGATCTAAAGAGAACAGATTATTGTGGTGATCTTCGACGAATGGATGTGGATCGAGAGGTGACCCTTCTGGGATGGGTCCAGCGAAGAAGGGACCTGGGTGGACTCATTTTCGTTGAACTGCGGGACAGGCAGGGGATCGTTCAGGTGGTCTTCAATCCCGAATTGAATCGAGAGGCCCACGAAAAGGCCCAGTCCCTTCGAAGTGAATTTGTTGTGGGGGTGAAAGGGAAGGTGGTAACCCGGCCGGAAGGCACAACGAACCCCAAATTGAAGACCGGAGAGATCGAGGTCATTGCCCAAGAGTTAAAGATTCTCAATCCCTCTAAAAACCCACCCTTTTTGATCGAGGATGACGAGGAGGTGGCAGAGAATGTCCGCCTCCAGTACCGATATCTGGACCTTAGAAGGCCAAGGCTTCAACAAAATCTGATCCTGCGGCACCGTGTGGCGAAAGAGGTACGAAATTACTTTGACTCTCTCGGATTTCTGGAGGTCGAGACACCCATGCTCACCAAGAGCACTCCCGAGGGGGCGAGAGATTATTTGGTCCCTAGCAGAGTCAATCCCGGTCATTTTTACGCCTTGCCGCAGTCCCCTCAACTTTTTAAGCAAATCCTGATGATCTCTGGATTTGACCGGTACTTTCAGATTGTCCGTTGTTTCCGGGACGAGGACCTCCGCTCGGATCGACAACCGGAATTTACCCAGATCGATGTGGAGATGTCTTTTGTCACCGTGGAAGATATCCAGAGAACGATGGAAGGTCTGATGGTCCATATCTTCAAGACCATTTTAGGGATGGAACTGGAGACGCCCTTTCCCCATCTGACCTATGAAGAGGCGATGAGCCGCTATGGTGTGGACAAGCCGGACATCCGATTTGGAATGGAGCTGAGGGAAGTGACCTCCATACTAAAGCATTCTTCTTTCAGGATCTTCAAGGAGGCGATCGAGAGGGGAGAGATAATCAAAGCCATCAATGTCAAAGGAGGAAGCACTTTTTCGCGGAAAGAGATCGACGATCTCAATCCCGTTGTCTATGCCTATGGGGCCAAAGGATTGATCTCGGCGAAGGTTAGTCCGAATGGATGGCAGTCGGCAATTCAGAAGTCGATCAGCGATGAGGAGAGAAAAAGAGTGGAGGAGATTCTTGAGGCCGAGGAGAATGATCTCCTTCTCTTCATGGCCGGCCCTTCGAAAGTGGTCAATCAGTCATTGGCCAATCTTCGCCTTCATCTCGGCCAGAAGCTGGGACTCATCCCTTCGGACGCTTATCGATTTGTGTGGATTTTAGATTTTCCTCTTCTGGAGTACGATGAGGCAGAAAAACGTTTTGTGGCGGTCCATCACCCCTTCACCGCTCCAAAGGACGAAGATATTGAGAAATTAGAACATCATCCCGAACAGGTGAAGGCTAAGGCTTATGATCTTGTCTTGAATGGATCTGAGATTGGAGGCGGGAGCATCCGGAATCATCTGAGGGAGATCCAATCCCTCGTCTTTGAAAAATTGGGGATGGGAGAGGAAGAGGCCAGGGAGAGATTCGGTTTTTTGCTGGAAGCGCTCCAGTACGGAACTCCTCCTCATGGCGGGATTGCCTTTGGATTCGACCGGCTCATCATGATCCTCAGCCATTCGGAGTCCATCAGGGATGTCATTGCCTTCCCGAAGACCCAGAAAGCGACCGATCTCATGACAGATGCGCCCTCGAAAGTAGATCCCAAACAACTTGAAGAGTTATCCATTAAACTAAAGGTGTAAGTTCTCTCCCATCCTTGGACGAGGTCAGGGATAGGTGAGGGGGGAGAAAGGAGAAACAAACAAGAATGGCCATTACGAGGAAGAAGAGGGCTTTTGACGGCAAATCGACGATCGAGCAATACCCCCTCCTGGATATCCAGGAACCAAACCTCTATCGGAATATCTTTCCTTACGAAGAGGTTTGCCGGGTAGAATTCGATAATAAATTTGTCTTCATCGATCCCCCCGAAGAGATCTTTATCACCGATACCACCTTTCGGGATGGACAACAGGCCAGGCCACCTTATACGGTGGAGCAGATCGTCAGCCTCTACGAAATGCTTCATCGCCTTGGAGGACCCAATGGCGTGATCCGGCAATGTGAATTCTTCGTTTACAGTGAGAAGGACAAAGAGGCAGTGAGGGGTTGTCAGGAGAGGGGGTACCGCTACCCGGAGATTACGGGCTGGATCCGTGCCGTCAAGGAAGATTTCAAGTTGGTGAGGGAGATGGGGTTAAAAGAGACGGGCATCCTCACCTCTGTTTCAGATTATCATATCTTCCTGAAGCTGAAGAAGAACCGAAGAGTGGTCCTGCGGGAGTACCTCTCCATCGTCTCTGCTGCGCTGGACCTTGGCATCACTCCCCGGTGCCATTTTGAAGATGTCACGCGAGCCGATATCTATGGATTCTGTGTTCCCTTTGCTCAGGATATCATGCGTCTTTCTGAAGAGGCCAAACTTCCTGTCAAAATTCGACTCTGCGACACGTTGGGCCTCGGGGTGCCCTATTCAGGAGCGGCCCTTCCCCGTGCGGTTCCTAAGATGATTCGGGCCATGATCGATGATGCAGGCGTTCCCTCTGAGTACTTGGAGTGGCATGGTCACAACGATTTCCATAAGGGATTCATCAATGCCACGACCGCATGGCTCCATGGATGCGCGGCTGCGAATGGCACGCTCCTTGGGTTCGGGGAAAGGACGGGAAATTCACCCATTGAAGGATTGATCATTGAATATATCAGCCTGATGGGTCATGACAACGGCATCGATCCCACCATGATCACCGAGATCCGAAATTACTACGAACGAGCCATCGGCGTTCATATTGCTTCGAATATGCCTTTTGTGGGATCGGGTTTCAATGCGACGAGTGCTGGTATCCATGCCGATGGAATTCTGAAGAACGAGGAGATCTACAATATTTTCAACACGGCCAAGATTCTGAACCGGCCCACCTCCATCTCGGTGAACGATAAGTCAGGATTGGCAGGGATTGCCCAATGGATCAACTCCCACTTTGCTTTCACAGGAAAAGACAGGGTCGAGAAGACCCATCCACGAGTGGCGAAGATCAATAAGTGGGTGACCAAACAATATGAGGAAGGAAGGACGACGTCCCTCTCAGACCAGGAGATGGAAAAGATCACCCGAAAATACCTTCCCGAGTATTTCGTCTCAGAATTTGACAGGCTCAAGGCAAGGGCTTATGAGATGGCGGCTCACATTGTTGAGAGGGTGATTGAGAAGTCTGAGCTGAAGTCGATGGATTCAAAAAGGATTGAACCTATTTTACGATCTCTCTTGGATGAATATCCGTACCTGCAGTATGTCTATGTGGTCGATGTCCATGGGATGAAGATCACGCGGACGATTGTTCAGCCAATCGATCAATCCAAGTATGACAACATCCCACAGGGAGAAAATTACTCGAACCGCCCCTGGTTCATCGAGCCATTGAAGGACGGTAAGGTTCACGTCACCAACCCGTACTCATCAAAGCACACAGGAGTTCTCTGCATCACCGTCTCGGGTCCCATTCGGGATGAGTCTGGAGAGATCAAAGGGATCCTGGGACTCGATATTCGATTCGAAGACTTGACCAAGAGCGAGGAAGAGTAGAAGGGTGATTCTCACTGAAACCTTATCGAAGGCCTATAAGTTTTTCCCGGAGAAACGGGCAATCGTCTGTGGGGGAGAGCGGTGGACTTACCGGGAGTTCTACGAGCGGGTCAACCGCCTCTCTTATTGTTTAAAAAATTGGGGAGTACGCAAGGATGATAAGGTTGCCGTCCTCCATCCCAATTGCCATACCTTTCTGGAGGCCTACTACGGCGTTGCTCAGATGGGCGCCATTTCCGTTCCCATTAACATTCGCCTCTCCCCTGGAGAGATCGCCTTCATCCTCCAGGATTCAGAATCGAAGGTATTGATCGCCAATCCTATGTTTCAGGATAAGATCGATGCGATCAGAGGGGAGATTCCGAAGATCGAAAAGATCCTCTGGACCGGGAAGGGAAGGGTGGGGAAAGGACCTCTCGATCTCAATTATGAAACTGCTTTGAGTCAGGCCGTTTCGGGCGAATTTACAAAGCCTTCCATTTCGGATGAAGACATCGCTCAAATCTATTATACGAGCGGCACCACGGGTCGTCCGAAAGGAGTGATGTTATCTCATAAGAATGTAACAGCCCATGCCCTGGGGACCATTGCCGAGATCCATCTCACCGACAGGGATGTATGGATTCATGTGGCACCCCTGTTTCATCTCGCCGATGCCTGGGCGACCTGGGCCATCACATGGGTTGGAGGGACTCATGTGATGGTTAGAGAGTTCCAACCGAAGGTCGTTCTGGAGACCATCGAACAGGAGCGAGTGACCCTGACTAACCTGATTCCTACTATGCTCAACCTGATGGTCAACCATCCAGAGGTGGGAAAGTACGATTACCGCAGTCTGCGAGTCCTCCTAAGCGGAGGAGCTCCCATTGCACCGGAAGTGGTTCGTAAGATTGTAGAAACGTTCAAGTGCGACTATATCCAGACCTACGGAATGACCGAAACAAGCCCCTACTTGACCCTCTCCATTCTGAAGGAACATTTAGATAAACTCCCCTATGAGGACCGGCTTCGGTTCAAGTCGAAGACGGGAAGAGAATTCCTGGGCGTGGAACTGAAAGTGGTCAATGATCGGGGAGGAGAGATCAAGAAAGATGAAAAAGAGGTGGGAGAGATCATTGTCCGAGGGGATATTGTGACCAAGGGGTACTGGAAATTGCCAGAGGAGACGGCAAAGTCAATTAAGAACGGCTGGCTCTATACAGGCGATATGGCGGTGATGGATGAAGAGGGTTATGTCACCATTGTCGATCGAAAGAAAGACATGATCCTGACAGGTGGAGAGAATGTTTATTCCACCGAGATTGAAAATGTCCTCTATATGCATCCCGCCATCCTAGAGTGTGCGGTGATCGGAGTTCCGGATGCAAAATGGGGCGAGGCGGTCAAAGGGATTGTGGTCCTAAAAACCGGCCAGAATGCCACGGAACAGGAGATCATCCAGTTTTGCAGGGAGAAGATGGCCCATTACAAAGCACCCAAATCGATCGATTTTATTGACGCCCTTCCAAGGACCGGATCCGGAAAGATTCACAAAAAGGGATTGAGGGATCCCTACTGGGCAAACTACGAGAAGAAAGTCCACTAAGTGATCAGTTCCATCCTTTAAAAAGTCTGATCAGTTTTCATCCTATAAATCGACGGTGCATATCAGGTCAGCAGGATAGGAAGTTCTGCAATGGATCATCTGGGAATTTAGGGATTTTGGAATTCTGTGATTGGACATTCCTGATTTCCTACATCCTGAATTTCTTCGTCGAAGGAGTAAGAAGATGGACAAGATTTGCTGCAATTGTACAAAGTGTGAAATTATGGAAAAGATCTGCCGGGTAGAGGATGGCAAAGGCCCTGCCTGGTGTCCCACGAGGAAGGAGACGGCAACTCTGAAAGAGGCATTAGGAGAATATGACGCGCCAGGGGTAAAGGAGTTCGCAAGGACAGCTTCTGTTCAAGAGGGCGCATGTTATGCCTTTCGGGATGTCAAACCTTATGTCATGGTTCCTACGAAAACTAGGGTGGAGGAGTTAATCGAATTCTCAACGAGGATGGGGTATAAAAGGCTGGGCATGGCTTTTTGCGGAGGTCTGACCCATGAGGCTTCCATCCTTTCTGAAATTTTAGAGAAGCACGGTTTTGAAGTTGTGGCTGTTTCTTGTAAGGTCGGAGGAACCCCAAAAGAGAGGATCGGCGTGAAGGATGAAGAGAAGATTAAGATTGGAGAATTTGAAGCGATGTGTAATCCCATTACTCAGGCAAAAATTTTAAATCAGGCCAAAACGGATTTCAATATCATGCTGGGTCTCTGCATTGGGCACGATTCGCTCTTCTTAAAATATATTGAAGGCCTGACAACCGTCTTTGCTGTAAAAGACAGAGTAACAGGTCATAACCCAATGGCAGCCCTTTATACTTCCCATATCTATTATGAGAGATTGATGAAGAAATAGTACAACCATTTGTAGAATATAAGGAACCCTTTGATTTCCAGTACATTTCAAACCTGTGTCATCCTTCCGTTATCCCTGCCTACTGGCTTGGTCCCAACCGTGGGCGGCGCAGGCAGGTGTGAAATCAGGAATTTCAAAAGTTTTCCTTGACAAAATTTGCAAATAATGTTAACGTGAACGCAACACCTGCATTTTCGGTATAACTTATTGAAAATACAAAATAATAGAAGGAGGAATGGTCA
>CAYMJV010000091.1:0-8470 GCA_964390545.1 uncultured Syntrophaceae bacterium | reverse complement strand
AATCTCTTTGGATATCTTTCTGATCTAAGAGGCCCTTGCTTTTCACGTGTGAAATGACATAGCGAGGACGCCCCCTTACATCATAGTAAATGCGCCCAATGTACTCTCCGAGCAGCCCCATACCCAAAAACTGCATCCCAATAAAGATGAAGAGGAGGGCAAACAGGGTAAAGACACCACCTACCGCCCACTCGGGTCCGTATAACAACCGCATCATCAAGATAAAAATCCCTAAACCAAAACCGAAGCCGGATAAGATCACCCCAATGACACTGAGCGCACGCAATGGAAACGTCGTCATGCTGGTCAGCAAATCAAACTGGAGATTGATCAACTTCCACAACGTGTATTTCGTTTCTCCTCCCGCGCGCTCCTGATGGGGCACCTCGATTTCGGTTGTAATTCGCGCAAAGCTATTCGCCAGAACCGGAATAAACGCGCTGTGTCCGCGGCTGGTCACCATCGCTTTCACGATATCTTTGTGATACGCGCGGAGCATGCAGCCGTAGTCGTGCATCATGACCCCCGTTGTCTTTTGGACGATCTTATTAATAATCCAAGAGCTTAGTTTCCTAAACCCCGTATCTTGCCGGTTGACACGGACGGTGCCCACGACATCGTAGCCTTCCTGAGCCTTCTTCACCAAAGGGGGGATTGCCTCCGGGGGATTTTGTAAATCCGCATCGAGGGTGACCACAATATCACCCCTGGCGCGCGAAAAACCAGCCAATATGGCGCCATGCTGGCCATAGTTGCGGTTAAGGAAGACACCGATGACTTCGTCAGCATTATGCTCCGCCGCTTCGCTGATCAACTGAGCGGAACGGTCACGGCTCCCGTCATCAACAAGGATGAGTTCAAAAGGAAGGTTCATGCTGCGGCAGGCCTCGAGACAGCGCCGGATGAGTTCAGGCAGGTTCTTTTCTTCATTGAAGACAGGAATGACGATCGAGATCATGGAATAATAATCCCCTGTGTAAATATACTTACCACACGAGGCCAATGATGGTAAAGGATCCTTTCTCAGAATGTTTGGGAGGCCTGTTCCTTCAGATACTGCCTTCTTTCTCACTTTGAAAGAACAGGAGACCCGGCAGGGCGATTATGAAACAAGAGATATTTTGAAGTCTCCTGGATCGCCTGGTAGAGTTGCGCCATCTCCTCCGCCTTTTTGAGGTTCTGATCCTTCACATCCACGAGGGGTGAATTCGATCGATACCGGTACAGCCTCTGCCCCTCCTGTGGGTCTATTAGGAGGAAAAATTCATCATCTAGGACCCCTCTATAAATGCTATCGATGTAAGCAAAATGTTTTTCCTTCGCCCGTTCCACCAAAAGATCCCTTCCCAAAGTTTTGTTTAGATAGGGTATCCCAGCAAGTCCGAAAAGGGTGGGAAGGGTATCGACCAGACTCCCAGTGGAATCGATTGCCCGCCCCTCAGAAAAGTAACCCGGTGCATAAATCACGAATGGAACATGATGGCTTGTCAAGGACAATTTATCCCAGGCGATCTGTTCATTGGCAACCGTCCCATGGTCAGCGAACATGCAAAAGATCGTCTTCTTGAAGTAATCTTCCTTGCTCGCCAGTTTAAAAAAAAGTCCCAGGGAATAATCTAAGAATCGCATTCCGTTGTATTCCTTCAATGAATCAAAACCATTCTCTTTCAGCTTCTGCTCATCTTCCGCCAATTCCACGAAGTCTCTCTTATCTTTAGGGATGGTAAAGGGCCTATGATTTCCGGCAGTGTGAATCAAAGCGAAAAACGGCTTGTCCTGGACACGAAGAATCCGGTTTGCCTCTTCAAAAAGATGGAGGTCAGATATGCCCCAGGCATCATCTGGGAGGGATGAGAAATCTCCCTCTTCATAGATCTCCAATCCTTCAATATTATGAGCGAGAATCCCTCGAATGTTACCCCAGTTTGCACTACCTCCCAATAAGTACATCTTTTTATACCCCTCAAGGGCATTCACAATCGTGTGTTGGGTGACGAGGAGGGGATTTCGAGAAGCCGAGTGTGGAGAGTGAATATCAGGAATACCGAACATGAAGGTGAAGACCGCCCGGGCTGTCGGTGGACGGGTGACGAAAAAATTTCTGAAGAACAAAGAATTCCGCGCAATCGAGTCAAAATGCGGTGTAGGGTTAAGACCATTTCCAAGGGCTCCCACCTTGAACCCCGCAAAGGATTCTAAAAGAATGAGGACAATGTTTGGCCTCCCCGGTAATTTTTTCTCTGGCTTGATGTATCGGGAGAAATTTAGCGTTTCCGGATCAGGGTGCTCAACGCTCAGAAGATCTGCCATCATGGGATAATACTTTCTCACCTCCTCCTCACTAAAACTAACTTTCCTGTATACCCGAGTGTCAAAAAAGTAGAGGACGGGATTCAACGACAGGGCAGAGACGAAGGTATTTGGGGAGAAATAGGCCTCACTCCAACGAAGGGGATATTGTGATAACTTCCCATGGAGTCCGAGTCCATAGAGCACCACTGCTAACGTAACCGTAGCCACTTTCAGCCATTTTGCAAAAGGTTTGCCGCCTTGCTCCAGCTTTCGAAAAGCAAAACGGTTCAACACCCACCCATAAACAATCGCAAAGAGGAAGAGCGCAAGGATTCCCAAGAGGACGGGATAACTCTCCCATACCATTTTCAGGGCAATCGCAGGGGATAGAATATGGTCGATGGCGCTTGCATTGAGGCGGTCGTGGAGATAGTCATAGTGGCCGAGATCAACAAAATACGTCAACACGAGAAAAACTCCCATGGTGACGAGATAGATCAGCCATATCCGTTTGGCAAGGGAGGAACGAACAAAATTCAGGAACGGAATCCACGATAAGGCTAGGACCGGCAGGCAGATCATGAGCGAAAGGCGGAGATCAAACTTAAACCCAAGGTAGAAGGCTCGAAAAAATTCTGAAACGTACGCATCCGGTGCGGCGGGCCGAAAGAGCATCCAGAAAATAATACGGAATAGCGTAAAGATGCCCATGTTCAATCCAACGACAACCAAAGCAAACCGGATCCGTTTTGGAAGCCTTCCAACGAATATCATCATTAATTAACTCTTACCTTCCTTCATGAAGACCATTCGCCTCAAAAAAGACAGCCCTTTTATCGGGAAAACTTGATCATTAAATGGGTGAATCAGGACAAGAAAGAAAAAGAAACAGGTGGAGAGTTCACGCATTTCACTCACCTTCTTCGTTAGTCCGAGATGGTACTGGAGGATTGCATTGACAATAATAAAGAGGAGAATTTGGTAATTTTGGGGAATTGGAATTGCCCATCTGTTGATGAGATTCTTAAACCTTCTATTGAGGCGATACAAAATAGGCGTGGCAAACATATAAATCAAAACCATAATTCCCAAAAAACGGCCAAAGACAACCCTATTCACATTCACTCCATAGATGACAAGATTATGAATGGTAATCTCACCCTGTCTGTTATGCTTTAGAAACCATTCCGGGCTTTGAATTCCCAAGATTCTCTGTCCCCAGGAGATCTCTTCCATGGCTCCGAAAAAAAAGAGGAATCCAAGAAAGAGCCACACCTTTTTTGCTCTCCCCTCCGCTCCAGAACGGCTGAATGCGAAGGACATGATAAAGGAAAACGCAGACATCACGATCAAGACCACAAAGGTAAGCCATTCCACCAGGCCATCCTCTCTGATCCAAAACAGGAACGCTTCCTTATCTTGATGGAGAAGAACAAGCCCATACGTAAGAATGATAAAAAGAATGATCAACTCTGCTATGATGGCTTTGGGAATCGGCGTTGAAGAAAGCTGCAGCAAGTCCTTCCTCCATGGAGACCTATCGGCAGAGGGTAGCTCAGGTTTGTACTTGTTCCAATGGTTCAAAGTCAAAACGACCTCCTATCGTCTTGCAAGGCATTGAAATCTCATTTAGGACACAACGATACCTCCTCAAAAATTGAGACCGTTGCCTTTTATTTCCCCATATCATTTTCTTCACCAAAAAGCAACCGCTCCTGGTTCAATGGCCATGCATTGGTAAAAGGAATTTAAGATTATGTCGCCCAATCGACCTCCGAAGATCTATTTGCCAATGTACTCCTTAAGCAGAAAAAGCAAGATTAAAAGGAGAGAAGCAGATTCAATGAACATGGATTCATACAGATACTCATTGATTAATCTTAGAGGGTGGGAATGCGAGATCTTGGGAAACCACCGCGGGACTTCTGACCTATATCTACGATATGATTCTCCATATTTGTCCAAAAGATGGGTTTCTTCATGGCGAACCACAAATGAGGAAAGTCCTACATAGTAGAGATATGCGATGGGAAGAAGCCACAAAAGTTCTGAGAGAACTATTGCACCAAGACAGATAAGTATATTCCCTGTATACATTGGGTTTCTGACGTATGAATATGGTCCTGTGGTTGTTAGAGTTTTGTGAACCTTTAACTTATAATGCAGGTGTTGTTGTGCCCAAATTCGAATAATTATTCCAAATAACACAAGACCTATCCCAAGTGGCCATATGAGGTATTCAACTTCTACTTCCCACCGATGCCAAAAAAATGCAAAGATCAGAGGTGGTGTGACTAAGTAACCCCTAAAACGATAAATCAATTGAGACGCTAGCATCCCCGGTACTCCCCAACGTCGTCAGTCTCAAGCCTCCTCAGGATATGCAGTCGGATCGGACATCCAATGCAATCCCTATTTAAACCAATCCTCTTGGGGCACGACGACCTATTATTTTTATTGGCTTAATATATAACATAAAAAAGATTAAGGCGGGGTTAAGTTTGGATGAAGAATTCTTAATCTTGGGGGGAAGAAGTCTGGTCAGGAAGATTAGACCAGCCATCCTTTTCGGTGATGCGGACCACCAACTGCAATGTGGCATCTTCTATGTAACGAATTTCTCCGTTATCTGGAAAGGCTGGAGCCGTTCAAGTGAGGACCCTTGCGGGGGGATCACCGCCTGCCAATGATTGCCCTTCACTAAACATTCTAAAGGATTAAGAGACAAATTTACAGCTTTCACTGGACCATTGCTAATTCTGGACTTCAGGAATAAGTCATTAACAAAAGGTGAATTTCGTTGCCATCCTTGACGGGTTTTAAGAGTTCATTTGGGAACAGCACGGCATGGATTGATAGATGGAAAATGGGGCGAATCTTTATCCTTAATCTTGTGACCTTGGTCATTGGAAAAAGAAGAATGCAATTTCGATTTAGTAAAGAATAAAGACGCCTATCATTTTTGAATTTGCATTCATCGCATGTTTACCTCTCAATCCAATTTGAAGCCCTTATTGACCGAAGTGTAAGGGATCTGAATATAATCGAGGACCCTAGTATTGACAAATTTCTGAGCCAGCTTGCTTACATTGAAGCCAAGCCCTATGTGAATATTGCGGCGGCGATCGTCCGGGCCGCCTTGCTCATAACCCTCGTAGCCGCGAGCGTAATATCCCACATGAAACTCTAAATATCGCAAATAAGGATTCTTGATGAAATTAAATCCATCGGCTTTGAGGGCTATTAGAAACTTATGCCTATCATAATTGTTGAAGACCCAGATATCACGGGAAGTAAATTGTGGTGTATACTCCGTTCTGAAATCAATCTTACTAGCCAGACTCGGGGACTTTCCCCAAACATAGCCGACTCCACACCCTACAATATTCATGATCATATCCTCATAAGAAAACCCTTGTGATGGGCTGAAACCATCGGCTAACTCCATGAATAAATTTGCGCCTAGACTGGACAGGGCTCCATATAGATTTCCTTCCTTGTCTGTATATCCCCATTTACGATATACGTAAGAATAAAGGTGACTCAGCGCATAGCAAGACCAGAAATGGCCCAACTTGTCTGCACCTCCATCTTTTGTCTTTCGTTCAAACCAACCCTCATTATAAAAATGGAAGCTCGACTCCCCGTATTCCCATTTCGTAAGGCCATAAATAGAAATCCCCACCATCGACCCCGCATTCAACAGCAGCGTCTTCTGGCCGCGAGTGAGAGACTTCTTTTCCTCTGATGGAATCTTCTGTCCAGAGGTAAGAGACTCCTCCTCTGATGCAATCCTTTGCTCAGGGGTAAGAGATTCCTCTTCCCCTGGGGCAATCCTCTGCTCGGGAATAAGAAACTTATCATTCTCTGATTGAGAAAACCCTTCTAGTTGGGCCCATGGGGAACTTGCCAGAGAAAAGAATAGAGTGACGAGAAAAAAAAATTTCAAAGAGAACCTTATCGAAAACCGCTCCATATCCAATCGTGCCTCCATTGAATCTTTGGTCAATACTGCTGTTCCTGAAGATTTTCTCTCCGAACCGACCCATGCTTCTGTAGGCGGACCTCTATCCTCACAGGGAAGCCCTCCCAGTGGATGGAGAGCTTCAATACCATAGAATTGTTCTGAGCGATACTTCCTCTGACAGACACTTTCAAATTATATGTCCACTTAACGAGTATAAATGTTACCTCTGAGACTGCTCCAAAGGTTAACAATTTCTGTTAGAAATGTCCACAATTAGAACAAGAAGGACCTTGTTGCAACTCACTTATCTTCACTTCAGCCCCGTGTTAAAGTCAATTCTCAAATCTTACTGATTCGGCTCAAAAGGCTCACACGCGATGACTCATTGATGGCCTCAGTCTCTCCAGGGGCCATTCGAGTAGACACAAATCCGAGACGCCTTTCCATACTTCTTTTGCAAAAGAAGGCGGTATCCTTTCGAAAGGAGATAAGAAAGAAGTTGGTTATCATCCCAATAGGATTCCACTACTAAGATTGTTCCTTGTCGATCTTCACAACGTCCCAGCAACAGATCCTGGGCATTCAGGACGGGTGTCCTTCTTCCAAGGTAGAAAAATGCTGCGCCTCGGAGTCTCTCCGAAGGATTGACCAGATAGACTAGGCCATTGGTCCGTTGACTTGAAGCTGCCTCGAATACGGGCCGAAGACTCTGCTGCTTTTCTGAGGGGGTAAGGAATAAGAGGTAGGTTCCAACTAAGATTATGAATATGACGATCAAACCATAAACCTCCACGCGTTTCACTTTACGATATCTCTGTCGAATAAGGTCCCATCCAAGGGCTGCCAGGAGTGCAAAGGGAGGCAAGATCGGCCCGAGATAGAGATACCGCTTCGCGGAAGCCAAAGAGAGCCCGATGAAAACCGTCAAGAACCACACAAGGGCAAACCTGAGAAGAAAACTGTGGGACAGTGGTTCTCTCGAGTGGTTTGGGCCCCATCGGCGTAACAATAAAACAAGTGGTAGAAGGGTCCAAGGCATGAGATACGAGAAAGCTGGGATGAAATAGTAATAAAGGGGCTCTGCCTGGTCAGCCGAAGGAGAAAAAAAGCGGTGGAGACTTTGTCGAAATACCTCCTTAATAACGCCAGGTCCTTCAAACCACCAAACGCTGCCGACCCATAAAAAGATCGGTAGTAGGAAAAGGAAAATCCGGGGACTTAGAAGGAGTTTCCGGATCCCCTTGAGGTCTTTTCTGGTGACTAGGAACATCGCAGCAACGGCAATGGGTATGGCCGCCCCAATTATCCCTTTAGAGAGGAAAGCTCCTGCCATCGACAGATAGAAGACCGCTGGAAAAAGAAAGCTTTTTCTCGATGTCTGGTAACCTGCCACAAAGCCATACATGCTGAGCGTGATGAAGAAGAGAAGCGCCGGATCTACTATGCAATGACGGTGGAGTAAGACAAAGCCCACCGTAGTGGATAGGATGAATCCCGCTATCAACCCGATTCGCTCTACGGCTAATGTTTTTCCGATCAAAAATGTGATGAGGGCGGTTCCTGTTCCGAAGAATACGAGGGGTAAAAAGGCAAGAATGTCTGGCGGCTTTTCGCTCATCGAAAGGCTGAGAGCAAGGGGCCAATATCCCAATGGAGGATACTCGAGAAAATTCTCACCATTGAGTCGGGGAATCAAATAGTTCGAGGTGACTGCCATCTCTCGGGCAATCCCTGCTACCCTGTGCGAATCACGGTCCGAGAGTTCAAGGTTCCAGGCGGAGAGAACCCACAACACTACGGTGAATATGAGGAGACCTAACCACGCTCGGGAGGACCTTTTTCCCCTTTCTTCCGAAAGGGACTGCTGGATGGAGGGGACCGCTCCGTGGCATGTTTGAGGAGGTTTTGATTGCAATCCCATCTTTCCCACGGAAGATAATATACTCTTTGGCCTTAATTTACAATATGAACCTATGGTTTGCTTTGGGTGTCAATGTAGCAGAAAAAAGATTAAGATGGGGTTAAGTTTGGATGAAGAATTCTTAATCTTGAGGGGAGGAAGTCTAATTCTTCAGGGTGGGTAAATAGACGGTGAAGGTCGAGCCTCGATTCAATTCGCTATTCACTTCAATCCTTCCTTGGTGGGCCTTTGCGATCCATTCCGCAATACTCAATCCCAGCCCCACGCCACCACTCTCTTTTGAACGGGAT
>CAYMJV010000090.1:0-8478 GCA_964390545.1 uncultured Syntrophaceae bacterium | reverse complement strand
CGATACTCCTTCATTATATATGTGCGTTTATTATCGTCGTGGAATTTTTCATCTTTCTTGCTTATTGTCTCCATTTTACCTTTATTAACAAAAATAGAGGGAAGACCATAAAAGAGAGACTTTTGGGACCTTATTCCTTTTTGCCAAGAAAAAAGGATTGGGAGGATTTCATAGCCATGGGTAAATGGTTTGTGGATCAAGGCCCACCACCAAAATTTGACCACTGGGCTTATTACGAAAAATTCGATATGCTTGCTGTTTTTTGGGGGATGGTTGCTATTGGTATTTCAGGTGCTTTGCTGTGGTCACCCAGTGCCACTGCGAAATTTGTTCCGGGATGGGTAATAAACGTGGCCCGTATTATCCATTCTGAAGAGGCACTTCTTGCTATTGGCTTTATTTTCACAATTCACTTCTTCAATACCCACTTTGTCCCAACCAAATGGCCCATGAACTATTCCATCTTTACAGGTAGAATCTATAAATGGGAGTTTATCGAGGAAAGATCCTTAGAATACGATAGACTTTTTGAAGCGAAAGAATTGGAAAAGTTAAAAGTTCCCTTCCCAAACGTTCTTGGTAACCTTTTCTCCGGCGCTATAGGAATAACTTCCCTTATTGTAGGATTACTTGCTGTTGTCTTTATAATATGGGCCATAGTCTATTAAAGGTTAATGTAAGAATTAAACTTATAAGTAGGGATATGGCGAAATGGAAATAAAGGGTGAACAGCTCCTTTTTTACGAATTAGATTTCTGGGAAACCACACCGATATCTTTCCTAAGGAAATTTAAGTTTTTATTCTCAATTACTTTAAGGTAAATACGATTTAACCTCTGCCCGTTATTCTCTCTTTCAACTCGTAATCTTGAATTCATGAATATCGTTTCCAGCAATGACTCGTAGGTGCAACGTTGAATGAGTAGAGAGAGTTTTGGTACTCAGCTATCTGATAATCCCTAATAGCCCTCCTCCTAATTCTTCTTGTGAGGTAGGGGGCTTACAAGTAAGTTCCCTAATCCTGCCTTCGTCTATTTAATTAGCTCAACAGGCTTGTACCTTAAAATCGGGATCCTCCTATTTTCCGAGGAGCATCTGCTGATTATGGGGTGAAGTCTTAAGAGGGCAGCTTCTGAGTAGGGCATCTACATGGAAGGAAAAGGCGATAACCCTATATCTTTTTAAAAGAAATCTTCACTTTTCGGGGTAATCCCCGTTTATCCATGATGGGTCTGCCTGCCTATTTCTTAGGCAACCGAGGGGGTAAAGATGCAATGTTGTTTCCTGAAACATTCATTTCCAAAAACCTAAAAAGGGTGTATATTACAACCCGTATTTCGCAATTAACGACCCTGATTGTTAGGGCCGGTTAATTTTCTGAATTATTATGTTGCAAAAAAGACGATTACCGGCCCATTTAGGAATTAAAAGGGGCCTTTTAAAAAGCTAAGGGCTTTGATCTTCAGAACAAACATCGCAGCAGTATAAAAAATAAGTTCCCGCAGCGGGGTCGTTATATGTCTGTAAGAGATAAAAACAAGATGACGGTAGAAGAGCGTTACAAGGAAAGATATGAAGCATGCGATACCCCTTGGAATATTGGCAAACCTGATTTCAACCTTATTCAGACCGTGACTACGAAGGCCATAGAGCCCTGTAAAGCATTGGATATTGGATGCGGAACTGGCGATAACTCCATATGGCTTTCCCAAAAAAACTTCCATGTCATAGGAATTGATACTTCAGAGATTGCAATAGAGAAGGCTATAGAGAAAGCTTCAAAAGTTAATGTCAAATGTACCTTTATTGTGATCGACCTCCTTACAAACAAAATTGAAGGGGCGCCATTTGGCTTTGCGTTTGATAGAGGCTGTTTTCATTCATTTAATTCCGATGAAGAACGGAAAAGCTTTGCTGAAAACGTAGCTGCTCATTTAGAAAAAGATGGCCTGTGGCTGAGTCTTGTTGGCAACGCTGATGAACAACGTCATGGCGCAGGTCCACCACAGCGGACCGCCAGAGATATTGTTAACTCTGTGGAGCCCTACTTCGAAATCCTTTCGCTCGTTTCAAGCTATTTTGGATCTAACCGCCCAAACCCGCCTAGAGCCTGGGTTTGCCTAATGCGGAAAAGGCGTTTTGCATAAATGCTTGGCAAATCAATAATCATTTACCATATAACAACTCGCTGGAGCGAACCCGGCTAGCGTGGCGAAATGCAGGCGTGTCTTGCCTGAGAAGGTGTGCGATGATGGGTCGGGCGTTGCCCGAGTCGCCGGGTCGCTCAGCTCGACGCCGTTATACTCTCTTTCTAACGGAAATCATCGGCTTTTGGGGTTGATTGATTTCCACTCTTGGTAGGTGAAACTCTCAAATTTGCCTTTTGGTCAGGATGATTTGGTTAGAATAAGGACTCTTTCCCGAAAGGGTGAGTTTCGACTTTTGCCCTTTAATACTACCTTTCAAATGGTAATTGTTAAGATATGCTATATACAAATCCTCCTAACTATTATCTTGACTTGCATATTATTTGGGTGTATCCTTAAATTGAATGTTGGAACTTGCGTGACGGTTGACGAGCCTTACAGCTCTTAAAGCCTTCCTTCAAACAAGTCCCTCGGTGTTTTCCCTCAGAATTAACCTTGTACCCAACCTTTAACTTTTCGGAGATCACCACAGGTCATGATAGAATCTCTTATGAAAGAGTACCTGAAACTCCCCATATAAAGCCTCCAAAGAAGGAAATACAATTCCTTGGGGGCTCATTAGATATCTATACGACGTTATGTTCTGGTAGGTTTTCAATTGTCGTATGGCAATACGGAATTGTATAATTAAATAAGGATGTCACCATAATTTAGGGAGGTATCAATGAAACCAGAAACTGCAGGGAAGGTTAAGTTTGGAGTTTGGGGCCTTATTTGTGGGGCAGTCATCGCAATGATCATCGGCTTTGCGTGGGGTGGTTGGACAACCAGGGGCACTACCCAAAAGATGACCGGCGAGGCGGTCTTGGCGAGTCAGGCGGCGATCTGCGTCGCCCAATTTATGAAGGCACCGAACCATGAACAGAGACTTAAAGAATTAGGCGAATTAGATTCCTGGAAGAGAGCTGAATTCATTGAAAAAGGAGGCTGGGATAAAATGCCCGGGCAAGAAAAGGCTGGTTCTACTGTAGCCCGAGCGTGCGCCGAGGGGCTTGAAGTTCTTATCAAAAAATGAGCTAATTGAGATCGCTGTTGAAGATGATGCATGATTTATTTCACGTGCGTCACCTTTTAAGGTTCTTCCGGTTGACGGGCCCGGACACAACAGGAAGGCGACGGAAAGGCAGAAGGCAGGGTCACCCATTAAAAGGAAATGGCTCTGCCTTTTTTGTTTATTTCCTTCGGTAATCATCAACCCCGAGATCACCCTGCTATTGTACATAAGTAGGTGTTAGCATCAAATCAGGGATTGGGTCGCTTGGTTTTTGGAAGAAAGAGGATTCCTTCCTGAAGTCTTCCTTTTCATATTTTTCCCGTCCATACAACATTTCACTCCGTAATACTCATTCTTCATCATGCGTTGTACTGGAGACCCATAGGTTCAATTCACAGTCCTTACCCCAAAAGTATTCCTCGTCAAGGGACGTTAAGAGATGGGAAATTAGGCTTGAACTTAGGCCTAAGTTTGGCCTTGACATCTTTGGCTCTTAAAACCGAATGAACCGACTTCGAGATTGGGCTTTCTGAAAGAATGCGGGTGAGAATTGTGATACGGCTTCTTCAGGAAGGGATCAATACTTACCCGATCTCCTAAATCCGTTCTTACGCCATTGCTGTTTTGACCGTCCCCCCATGGCGGCCTGACCTGAAGGGCTGGATCTGCCGATATTATCTATCTCGATCGTAGAACACAGGCCCAGTTATAAGGGAAACGCCCCTGAAGACCTCTGGTGATTCTTAATCTGGAGCTCCAGGGATTTGGAATCCCTAAAAAGGGTGGCGTTTATTCCCATTCTCTCTGCGGAAAGCACGTTCACCTCCGTATCATCCACAAAAAAAGTGTTTTCAGGGTTAACCCCCTCATTTTTCAGAATATACCTGTAGAACTCCGGGTCCGGTTTTGATAAGCCAATTTTATTCGAAGCGAAAACGGCGTCGAAAATTGCGTAATGACCATGGCCTAAATGGTAATCGTAATGGGAGTCGAAAGTATTCGTACCGCAGACAACCCTTGAGTGCGCCTTCACTTGGCTTATCAGGGCTATGACCTCCCGATCTAAGCTCGGATGAAAAAACTTGCCGAACAATTCTTCTTTCACCTCTCTGCCGTATCGTCTGGAGAACTGAACCCAGAATTCATCGGTCGAAACCATCCCATTCATGAGCTTTTCAAGGTTTTCCCCCGCAAACGTGAGGAATTCTTTTTCAGTGATATCGAGGTAACTGAATACGTCGGGAAATACATCGGCATTGCGCGAGACAACACCTCCCATGTCAAAAATGTAGAGCGTCACTCTCATTATCCCTTTTTACCCGTAAACACCGCTGCGCCACCAATGAAGTATTTTGATAGTATGAGAAACAGTATCAATATTGGGATGCTCGCTATGGCAGCGACAGCCATCATGGCACCTTCGTCTGTATGTTTTTCCGCGGTGAACCTGACGATATAGAGGGGAATCGTCTTCATCTCCTCGGTCTGGGCAACAAGCAGCGGCCACAATAAATTATCCCACTGGCTTTTAAATGTGAGGATTGCAAGGGTCGCGATGGCCGGGATGCTGTTCGGAAGAATGATCTTCCTGAAGATCATCAATTCACTTGCACCGTCGATCCTTGCGGCATCGAGCATTGCGTCAGGAAAGGTAATGTAATATTGTCTCATGAGAAAAATACCGAATGCGCTGACAAGAAAGGGGGTGATTAGTCCGAGATAGGAATCCTGAAACCCTAATTTCATGATGATGAGATAAAGGGGGATCATAATCACTTCGAAGGGGATCATGAGGGTCGCCAGGATCATCATGAAGACGAGGTGCCTCCCCTTGAACTGGTATTTTGCCAGACCGAATCCAGTCAGGGCCGAAAGAAACACGGTCGTCATCGTCACTGCAGAAGCCACGATCAACGAATTGAGGATATTTCTGAGATAGATGAAACTCCCATCGTTTCCCCTGATGCCCTGCCAGTAATTCTGCCAGTAAAAACCTTTGGGGATCCATCGATAAGGCATCTTCGTGATATCACCTGCGGGCATGGCTGACGCAGTGAACATGAATACAAAGGGTGCAAAAATATATGCCGCCGTGACGATGAGAAATGCCCAGATGAAGATATCCAGGATCAAAGACTGGGTGGACTTCCCCTCTTTTGTTCTCTTACGGACTTTTGCCACGGCCAGGTCCCTTTTCAATAATGGACTTCCTCGGATCTGAACGTTTTGAACTGCAGCCACGTGAAGAAGAGCATCATGCAGAAGAGGATGATACTCATGGCGCTCGCCAGGCCGATGTTGCGATCTCTGATTGTGGTGTAGTAGAGATTCAATGTGATGACATTGATCGGCTCCATGGGAGCTCCCCCCTGGGTGAAGAGATACTGGGTACTGAACGTTTTCAGGCACTGGAGCATGGACATAATGGAGACCAGCACCGTTGTGGGCTTCAAGAGCGGAAGCGTGATGTAGAGGAAATCCGTCCATCCGGTTGCACCATCGGTCCTTGCAGCTTCATGGATACTCTTGGGGATGGACCCCAACCCAACGAGAAAAATAATTGTAAAGTAGCCTATGTATTTCCAGAAGTAAACCATCATCGTAGAGATTTGAACCATGGTGGAATTGGCAAGCCACTTGTGATCAATGCCAGGGGTATTTAAAATGAAGTTGACCCATTGATTGGCCAGTCCTCTTGGATCCAACATCAGGAGCCAGATGGCCGCCACGACAACGGATGATAAAACGGCTGGAGAATAATAGGCCATCTGGAAAAACTTCTGAAACCTCTTTCTGGACATGATGAACAGTGCGAGGATGAGGCTGAACACCACGATCGGGACGAACGTTCCCACGGTAAACACAACGGTGGCCCTTATGGAGTTCCAGAAATCCGGAGATTGGAGGAGGTAAACGTAATTGTCAAATCCGATGAATGTGGGGGGTTTTAACGATAACAGCTTCTTCGAGAACAAGCTCGTATACAGGGCATTGAGGATCGGATAAAAACTGAAGAGCGAAAAAAAGAGGAGTGAAGGAATAATGAAGATCCATCCCCAACGCGCCTTTTTATGTTCTATGCCACTACTAAATAGTCGTCCCTTCATGTCCCATATGAGCGTGAAAAAGGAGACAGGGATGAGCCACAGTTCCATCCCTGTCTTCTTAATCAGAAATCATTATCGTTCCTCGAGCGCTTCTTGAGCCCTTCTTTTCAGCTTTTCCAGCGCTTCTTGCGGTGACGCACCGGCCAGCATAACGGACTCAACCGCCTCTCGTATGTGTGTCTGGATCTTTGCGCTGTTCTCTCCGTAATACACAATGTGACCTCTTTCCATATCGTCCTTAAACACATTCGCGTACGGCATGGCCTTGTAGGTCTCGGATTTCATAAGTTTCAACGTGGGCTGTATGAGCCCCACTTTTGAGAGATATTCTTCGGCATGGGAGAGCATATAGCCTATAAGCTTCCATGTCATCTGCTGGTTTTCCTTCGGTTTCGAAGCGTTGACCACCAAGTAGTGTCCGTAATAGTTGCCCGCGACATTTTTGACGGCGTTCTTAAACACCGGGTACGGGATCACCCTCCATTCCTTGCTATTGTAGAACTCAGGATTGTCCTGCCGGATTCTTCCCTGCTGGTAGAGACCAGATTCACACATGGCTATGTCATTTTTATCCTTGTTGAAGAGCGTTCTCGCAGGGGTATAGGTCGGAGACCCGAGGTTCTTCCCATTCGGACCCCATTCCTTCATGAAGGTGAGAAATTTGATCCAGGCCTGGTCGTTGATGATCGCCTTCTTGCCATCATCGCTGATGAGCTGTCCTCCCAGCTGTTCGACCATCGGAACCATGGAAACCAGATAGTACGGGTATCTGAAGTCAAAACCCCTTCGCTTAATGATCTGTCCTTCACGGATGACGATCTTTTCCGATACCGTCACCATGTCTTCCCAGGTCTTGGGGTAATCCTTTGCAGGATCGAGCCCCGCACTCTTGAATACCCTATCGCTGACGTAGATACACCAGTTCGTCAATTCCAACGGAAGCCCGTAAAGTTTCCCTTCCAAGGTCGCCGGATCCAGTACCCTAGGAAGATAGGCATCGTAAATAGCCTTGTCACTGGGATACCCGACTGCCTTGAAATCGATGGGAGCAAGACGACGATTCACGATGTACGCATACTCTTGTTCAATCTCCATGTTGAACATATCTGGGCCCCGGTTCGCGGCAAAGGCAGTGAGAACCTTTTCCCCCATTTTCCCTGACGGACTGGTGACCCTTTCTACCTTAACTCCTGGATTGGCCGTTTCGAATTCTTTGATGTACCTGTTTTCAATCTCTGTTCTGTTTGGGTCTTCGTGCGTCCAGTAGGTCAGCTCAACCGCTGCTAGAGCAGCACTGACCGTCACGGTGAAAAACAACACCATAATTGAAAAAATACAGAGTTTTTTCATCATATCACCCCCCATGGAACTGACATAGTTGTGGAAAATGTAGATATTCTAAGCTTCCTGCTAAATTTCCTCTTTACCTCCTTTGATGCTCCAAAATCTTGGAGCTTTGAATTTCGTACAATCGGAATGGGGGACATCACCGAAATCCCTGGTTTTCCATAGCACAACGGTAATTGATGGTCAAGTAAAAAGGAGCGGTAAAAAGGAGCGGTTGGCGAGAAAGTGAGTATCGGCCATCAATTGGCCGTTTTTTTTCGCTTCAAGATCCTACAAGTTATGTAGAGCCACAAGGTCACTGATTCAATTCAGCCCCGTGGAACTTGAAGTTCTCTATTTCCAAATTGGGAAGGAACACAAAAGCGATTTGTAGAGACATCCGATAAAAGGATGAGTCTGACTACTCCACCTACGTTGTGGGGCGGAAAAATGGGTATTGGTGCTCTGATTTGGAAACATGTATAGCTTGTTTTCAGGCCTTGTATACATAATAAGGGAGTTTTCAGTAGTCGGTAAATCTCCTCTCCTTTGAGACCATCGCAAACCGATATACCTTTCATCTATTGAATTGGGACGCTTGATTTCTTACAGCAATCTTCAACTTCTAAAACATGCCCCTATTGAACATAAGTAGGTGTTACCTTCGAGTTATTCAGACTCGCTAAAAGAGGACATTGTTGACTATGTTGCATAATTTCCTTGCTTCTTATTCCATTCCCTTCATTTATATAAACACCCCATGAGAAAAAATACGTATTGATAGAAAAGGACTTGATTAACTCCACTTAGTCAACAACGTTATATATAGTTACGGATAAAGGGT
>CAYMJV010000089.1:0-8670 GCA_964390545.1 uncultured Syntrophaceae bacterium | reverse complement strand
CCAAATGGTAAGGCCAATAAATTGTAGACGAGTTGGTTCCATGCCTCAAAGTGACTACTTCAAGCCAAGAGGTATTCCTCTTTCCATGCTGGAAGAGGTTCTTTTGACGGTTGATGAGTTTGAAGCCGTCAGGCTTGCCGACCTTGAGGGTCTATACCAAGAGCAGGCAGCGGAAAAGATGAATGTCTCCCGCCAAACCTTTGGCCGGATTATCGAATCCGCCCATAAAAAAGTGGCAGAGGCATTGGTCCAAGGCAAAGCATTAAAGATTGAAGGAGGTGAGTTTGAAATGGCTGCCATGAGAAAATTCAGGTGTGATGACTGCCAACACTCCTGGGAGCTTCCATATGGAACAGGTAGGCCGGAGAACTGTCCTTCCTGTAAGAGTGGGAATATCCACAGGGCGCAAGAAGATAGAGGAAATGCAAGGGGGTTTGGCATGGGGCAAGGTAAATGTTGTCGAAACCAACAAAAACAACAAGGATAAAATACTAACAATTTGTGGACACGGGGTGACGGAGCAATGGGTTGCTGTTTCAACGATTACCTCGGGAATACATCGAATGTAAAACGAGAAAGGAGAAAGTCATGAAAGTAGGTTTTGCGGTTCAGACAAACGAAGGAATGGAGAGCAAAGTTTATGATCATTTTGGTTCGGCACCAGCATTTATCATTGTCGACACCGAGGAAAAAGATCTTTTGACGGTGAATAATAGAGACTTACACCATGTTCACGGTGCATGTAATCCAATTATGGCCCTTGATGGAAAGAGTGTGGACGCAATGGTTGTTGGGGGGATAGGAGCAGGCGCACTGACCAAACTAAACGCTTTGGGGATAAAGGTGTACGGAGCTGGGGCCTCGACGGTTAAAGAAAACCTTTCCCTATTGAGCGAAGATAAGCTCCAGGAACTTTCAGTATATAATTCCTGCCGATCCCATCAGGGCGGATGCGGACATTAACAGGATCGTGAAGAACAATATGCGTGAGACATTAAAAATTCCACGAATAGACTGCGGAATGCCTTAGCAATGAGAAGGGGGCTTTTCCCCTTGTAGAAAGAAGAAGGTCTATAGTAAGGAGAACCATCAATGGACAAGGGAAAATGTGAAAACAATACAAACTGTGAAACATGTAATCAATCAAGTTCTTGTACTCAGCAGGAGAAAGAAACTCACGTCCAGGGGAGGTTGAATACAAGACTTTCCCACATTAAACACCGGATCCTGGTGATGAGTGGAAAGGGCGGTGTGGGGAAAAGTACGGTGTCAACGAATTTAGCTGTTCTCCTATCCCTGGATGGATTCGACGTTGGGCTGCTCGATGCCGACATCCATGGCCCCAATATCCCCAAGATGCTTGGAATCGAATCCCGGCCGGTTGTTGGATCTGGTGATGGCATGATACCCGTTGAAGTCTTTCCGGGTTTGAAGGTTATGTCCACGGCCTTCTTCATCGGGAACCAGGATAATCCAGTGATTTGGAGAGGACCCCTGAAACACAGTGCCCTTAGCCAATTTCTGGGAGAAGTGGAGTGGGGGAATCTCGATTTCCTCGTTGTCGATCTTCCTCCTGGAACAGGGGATGAGCCTCTCAGTGTAGCTCATCTAATCAAAAACGTGGACGGTGCGGTTGTGGTAACAACACCTCAAGACGTGGCTTTGCTGGATTCCCGGAAGGCTGTCACTTTCAGTCGTATGCTTAGTATTCCTGTGATCGGGATTGTTGAAAATATGAGCGGGCTGGAATGTCCTCACTGCCACAAAGGGATTCCCCTTTTCAAGATCGGAGGAGGAGAAAAGGCTGCCCTTGACCTGAAGGTTCCCTTTCTGGGGAGGATTCCCATCGACCCGGAGATGGTCACAAATTGTGACAGAGGAATGCCATTTGTCATGTCTTACCCAAAGTCTGAGGCAACCAAGGCCTTCAGACAAATAGCCGATCGTTGCAAGGAATATGTAGGTCTTAATGAGATAAGGGAAATAGCCCAAAAGGAAGAACTCCCTTATCATTTCATGGAACAGCACGCCAAGAAATGAGGCCGAGGCGAGGATCAGCAGAGATTAAAGTCCTTGAATAAGAGGTAAGGATGTCTGAATACAAGAAATATTGCTATTGGGTAGACTTTCAAGGGTTAAAAGCTGTTCGGGAGCATCTTGAGAAAAAAGAAGTTGAACTGCCGGAGGAAACCCGTATTCCCTGTCGGGTATTAGGGACATCCATAGAGGTTGGTTATGTCGTGCCTCTCGCCTGGGAGGGCTTCTGTAAAAGAAGGACCTCTTGGTATTTGAGTTGTGAGAAGTCGGGAAAATTTCTGGTTGTCAGCAATGAACCGTTGAATCTTTCGGGTCTGGGGAACCCCATTCTGATCATGAATTCGGATTTTAGGCCTGAACGATTGCCCACTTCTTCGGAAACGTCTGAATTAGCCCGATCTCGGTCGTTTCAAGAGGCGATGCCTCGATCATAGGATAAACCTCATGCCCTTGAGAAGGATTTTTATCAGAGATGGTTTGAGCGTTATCAGGCCAATGAATCTTTCGATTTTGGGAAAATCATTTTCAGCCATTCAGCAAATCATGCCAACTTTATTGACCCTAAGTTTTTCAACGACCTGAATGGCAGTAAGATCCCTTATTCAATCGCCAACAGTACCCATGTTTGTTCTTCTTGTCTGGAGTTTTTCAATATCCTGGGGAGTCAATGGCCGGTGAAGTATATGGTCCCCTGTATCGGTGCTGTTCAATTTGCTAAACTCCCCATTGACCATTATTTTAAGGTAGTAACTTCAGGAGAAATATAAAGGAGAAGATATGCCAATTTACGAATACCGTTGTGAGAAGTGTGGTCAAGTAAATGAATTTCTTATCCTGGGAACTCAAAACCGGCTGCAATGCGAACAATGCGGGAGCAAAGACTTAACCAAGCTTATGTCCGCTCACAATACGGCCGGTGGCTCATCCCGGAAATTTACTGAGCCCAGTTCCGGAGGTTGTTGCGGAACACCAAATTCTTGTGGCACACCGGGGAGCTGCTGTTCCGGGTAGATGCCATCTCTTCAGTGTCTCTGGTAAAAGCGAGTGGCTTAGAGAGAGATTAACGATTACACCTCTTCCTCGGTAACGATCTCATTTTTAATCAGAGACAACATTTCTTCAAATACGGAGAGGACGTCGGTCTTGAATCTGCCTGCTACGAGCAGGAACATGATATTGTCCCCGACCTTCAGATTTCCGGAGTTGATCCAGACCTTTACCTCTACGACCCCGGTTCTCTGTTTGAAAATGGGGATAACGGAATTTAGCCTTTTCTGGTCATACGATAGTTTCATGCCTTGCACGGGGCTCCCCGACTTTGAAGTTCCCCTGACAATACCATTATGAACCAGTATCATTCCGAGATCTTCAGGATTCGCCCTCTGCTTCACGTCTTTGAGCCATTCGTCTATCACAAAGTTCCCTCCACGTCGTTTTCCCAATGAGTCTTTTTATTTTAGAAAGAGATAATAGAAGAAAAATATTATGAAATCAACAAAGACACTGAGCAGATTCCCTACAGATGATTCAACAAAAAGTCCGAAATTCGCTAACGTCTAATGGGGAAGAAAAGGAAAGGAACAAAGGGAAAAAGATGAAGGATGAAGCCATTTCATTGGGTGCGGATTTTAGGAAATGTATTGAATTTCACGGCCCTTCCTTGTTTAATTTTGGATTTTAGTCTCACAATGCAACATTTCATGTAATATATATTGAAAAGACTGAATGTTCGACAGACTCAGGGATTGACCTTTGGAAATCGATAGAACGAATGATACCTTCATTGAGCACTTTATTCATAAGGGTTTTTAAGCTTGGGGCCACAGCGTATGGAGGGCCTGCTATGATGGGCCAAATGAAACAGACGATTGTTAACGAATACGCCTGGCTGAAGGAAGGCGAGTTTCTCCGAGGAATGGCCCTCTGTCAACTGATTCCAGGTGCTACTATGGTTCAGATGGTGACTTACGTTGGATACAGACTCAGGGGATTCTGGGGAGCACTTGTCTCTACCTTTGCGTTTATCCTCCCTGCATCTGTGGCTCTTATTATCCTTTCTACCCTTTATTTCAATATGCGAACGATCCCATTTATGAACGCCCTGTTTAAAGGATTAGGAGCGATTGTGGTGGCTATTGTCTTCAATGCCAGCATCACTCTTGGTAAATCCATAATAAAAGACTGGAAGGTAATCCTGATCTCAATCTTGTCATTCTTTGGCTTCTTTTTCCGATTAAACATACTGTTGATTTTTGTCTTAGCTGGATTGGCTGCTATACTCCTGCATCCGAAGGGGGGCAATTCGAAGGCAGTTCCTCCTCAGAAGCTTGAACGAGAAGGTGTAAAAAGATGGGATTACCTCCTCCTTGGACTTCTGACAATTTTAATCTTCATAAGCTTGATATTCACTTATTCTATTGATCCTCGCCTGACCTCTCTATGTCTTATGCTATCCAAGATCGGAGCCCTTGCATTCGGAGGAGGATTCACCATGATTCCTCTAATTCAGTATGAGGTTGTAGATCACTTTCAGTGGCTCAGCACAAAAGAATTTCTAGACGGCATCGCTTTGGGTCAGGTGACCCCGGGACCCATCATGATTACAGCCACCTTTATAGGGTATAAACTGTCAGGCTTTTTAGGAGCATTAATGGCAACGATCGCAATCTTCTCTCCTTCCTTCTTCATTTTGATTCTTCTTATCCCTTATTATGATCGTTTGAAAGGAGTGGAAATCGTCCAAACCATAGAAGGGGGCATCCTTGGATCATTCATCGGAATGCTTGGGCTGGTTCTATACAATTTTGGAAGAGCAGCCTTTGTGGATATCCCGAGCGTGATTTTCACAATAGCGGCCTTCTTAGCACTTCTTAAAAAGGTCGGCCTTCCCTACATCCTTCTAACTGGAGGGATCCTTTCAATTCTCGTTTTCGGCCTTCTCATGTAAATGCCATCAAATATTAGGCACCACACTCGATAGGGATCATTATCCATTTCTTTGATTTCCAAATTCTTGAAACGGATATGAGTTGAGAAAAGAAGGTAGCGATCTCCGACAGTTTTGTCGGTATTAAGGAAAGGTTTGTCGAAATATTTCAATACCCTGATACTAAATTGAAAATTTGTCATTTGCCACAAAATACTCTCGACATCATTGTCGAGAGAATCGATCCATCAGAGAGATTTTAACTTCCCCAAAATTCACCAACTTTTTGTAATTCTTAAGCATTCAGCTTTTGGGGGAATTTTTTAGATTCTGGCATTAAACTTGCTCCTATTGAATTTAAGTTTTATACTATAAAAGATTCCCAATGTTAGGTAGACATAAATTATTATTTTCCATTCCTGCAATCATTCTCATCCCTATCCTTATTGGGATGACACCGTTGAACTTGTTTAATAAGCTATCGAGTCAGTGCCCATTTTCTCAAGACAAACGAATACAGAGGGCTGGTTCTTGTCTTTTCAACTCTATCGTCTCTCAAGTTGATCTCAATGTTGTAAATTTGGATTCAACTCTACTGGAGCAAGAATCAACAGTTTTATTTCATATCAAGGTGCATGATTTGATTCATTCTAATATCTCCCTAATATCTGGTCCCCTTCGCTGTTAATTCCCCAGTTAAAGCAAATTATCTTTAAATTACTCTCTAAAATCTATCCCTTGAGAAATGCCATTGGGAATAGGAAGACAACATATAAAAGGAGATTTCAAATGACACAGCAAGAAAGATCATCTAATAGTATGGGCAAGAGGTTTGCGGCCACCAGTGCTATTTTCCTATCGTTTATTGTTGGGCTGGAAATTGTTATTATGATCAGCCCTTTTGCCTTCTTTTTCTATGCAGCTTTCAACCCATTTCTGCTTGTATTAAATCAATCATCGATGACTCGCTGGCTGACAGCCTTTTTTCTTCCCCACATGGTAGTTCCGCCAAATGAGGCATTGACGATTGTTCGTATTTTAGGATCGGCGTTTTTTGTGGGTGGGATGCTGATATTTCTCGTTTGTGCTGGACAGGTCTACGTGGGCAAATTGTTGAAAAAGGGTGTCGCAACAAAAGGACTTTATACCATTATCCGTCACCCTCAATATCTTGGCCTTGGACTGGCGGCTTTGGGACTCGCTATCATGTGGCCAAGATTTCTGACGCTCACGCTCTTTGCGATCATGCTATTTTTATACTACCTTCTTGCCAAAGACGAGGAACGCCGCATGACGAACCGTTTTGGAGAAAGCTATATTGCTTATATGAGTCGGACGGGGATGTTCCTCCCCCGTGTCATCGAGAAAGCATTGACAGGAAATCTCAAGACGCAAAAACGTCTTAGCATCGGGAAAGCCATTGTCATTTTGTTAGTGCTACTTGTAGTCATGGTCGGAGGCGGGTTCGTTGCACGGGCCTATACAGTCCATCATCTTCCGTTGGAGCAAGCTAACCATGTTGATGTTATCACTATAACGAAGGAAGACCTAATAGCCGCAAAAGAGCTGCTTCCCTCTGTGCTCAAGGATTCCGTTATCGCCTCAAGGTTGCAATCAGTCGAAAATCGCAAAGGTCATCGCCTCCTTGCCTATTTCATCCCGATTGACTATGTGATGCAGGGAATGATTGCCAATACAGGTGGGGAATGGAAACTGTTCGAGCAGCACAAAACCATTGGTATGATTACAGAGTATATTTTTCATCCATTTGCTCATTTAACCGAAGGACATACCCGCCACACGGCAATAAAGCGTCACGAGCCAAGTATGCACAACAGCCCAGCAATGAGACGAAGAATTATTTTTGTAGAAGTATCCGCCAATGATGGAGAGATTACCTCACCATTTGATGATTTCAACATCAACAGCACACGGACACCCCTCTTTTTCGTTGATGTGCATCTTCATACGGGAGAGATTCTCCAGGTGCAAGATACACCCACAGGAAGTGGTTGGGGCACTGTGCCAACGCCGATGTTTTAGGCGGGGGTGCAATTGAACGAAACAAAAAGTTGCACTTAAAATTGCCGAGCAGTAAAGGCAGGGTTGAGATTGGTTTCTTTCCCAAGCATACCGTGAACTCTCATGGCATCTTTCGAGGTGCCTTTTATATGATTATCAGAAATGGCCCTACCTTTTTTGTGCATATTTCTAACTGTAATCCTTGATTCATCTTTCCAGTGTGGCATGAACAGTAGTATTGGTAATCCTCAATGGTCTTGCTCTTGACATACAACTTCTGTTTTAATACATTCAAGTCATCCCAAAGCAAGTTCTTATCATTCCGTTATTGACCCTGTTTTCGCACCGACCGGGGAAGATCCGGAGAGCAAGTCGGTCATAGAGGACGACAGTGTTATGGTGGCGGTAGATCCTCTTAATCCTTCCTTGCATATCAAAAAGACAAAAGGAGAGGTTATTAGAGGTTCTTAAAGGATACCATAATGTCTTTGAGGAAAGATTCATCAGTTGGCTTGGGATGTAGGAGGGACCTACCATGGAATCGAAGATATCGAGTCGGCTGTGAAATGTACTCCTAAGAAGATTTAAAGGGAGAATCTGGAAAAAAGATTCTTTTCCCGCTCCTCTCTAAAATGATCCCAGCATAAAGTTGGACTGTTTTCATATTTCATGAATGGTGATTTTTTGGTAAAAAATTAAGAAAGGATAAGAAAGGAGAGTATGATGAGACTCTTTTTAATCCTCTTCATGCTTTTTTATTCCTGCCCTTCTTTTGCTGAATTCCGAAAGGTTACAATCAACGTAAATATGAAAAGACCCCTTTTTACAACAGATTGTTTGAAATGCCACGGAAGTACTATAGATGGGACGAAATATGCAAACTCTGTCCATGGTCCCAATGCTTGTAGTAGCTGTCATGTAGATATTATAGATTTTGAAAAGCATACGAAAAGAATCTACATACCGGCAAAGGTAGATTGTAGTCCTTGCCATCAGATGGAAGCAAAGGAATACTTGGGAAGTGTACACCATACGAAGAGTCACTTCGACTGTATAGAATGCCACTCTGACATCCATTATTTGGGAAAATGGGATAGAAGCAAAGTGGCGATTATAAATAAATGTACATCCTGCCATAGAATGGAGGATTATGTAGAAAGTGGCCACGATAAAGCAATCCTTAAAGGTAACCAAGATTCTGCAGTCTGTTCAGATTGTCATGGCTTACATGATACAAAACTTTTCCATGCTTTGGGAAGGGGATATTCCTTAGAAGCAAGGGAGTTTTATACGAAAGCATGCTTCAAGTGTCATGGGGATAAAAAGCTTATGAAAAGGAGTAATCTCACTACAATTGCCGTTGAAACCTATGAAGAGACTCTTCATGGAAAGATAAGAAAACTTGGTAGTCCTTCTGCAGGTTGTGCTGATTGTCACACCGCTCATAATATCCTTCCTAAAGAGGATCCTAAATCTTCAATTAATGAGAAAAATCTTACAAAGATATGCTCAAACTGCCATAAAGGGGTAAATATCAACTTTGCAAAATATATCGCCCATCCTAATTTGAGTGATAGGGGAAAATATCCTCTCCTCTTTTGGACAAGGATTTTCATGTTTATGCTCCTTTTGAGTATCCTCGTTTTTTACTGGGGTCATACCCTTCTATGGTGGCGAAAAGCCTA
>CAYMJV010000088.1:3465-8673 GCA_964390545.1 uncultured Syntrophaceae bacterium | reverse complement strand
AGCGACCTTCGGGTTATGAGCCCGACGAGCTACCGGACTGCTCCACCCCGCGATCTTTGTTAATCTTACCCTAAAGTATTGAAATTTGTCAATCCTTTGTACTCGTTCCCGCCAAAGAGTTGACATCCCCCACTGTTCCCCTTAGAATATCAAAAACGTGAAAAAAACCACCTATCTTTATGTTCTTAAGGAGATCCTTCCTATTTTTCTCATTGGCATGATGGTCTTTACCATCATCCTTTTGATGGATAAAATCCTCAAGCTCATTGAGTTGATTGTGAACAGGGGCGTTTCCCTTTCCGATATCCTGATGCTCCTTCTCTTTCTCTCCCCTTCTTTTCTCGTCTTTACGATCCCCATGTCGGTTCTCCTGAGCACCTTAATCTCCTTCGGGAGGCTATCGGGGGACAGTGAGATCACTGCTTTTAAAGCCTCTGGATTAAGTTTATACCAACTCTTTCTACCCGTCTCAATTTTCTCCATTGCTGCTTACTTCCTCACCACGCTTTGCGTCTTCTATGGACTCCCATGGGGAAACCGCGAGTTTAGAACCACGCTTTACAAGATTGCCCAGTCTAAGGCTGATATTGAGATCAAGGAACGGGTCTTTAATGACATGTTCGACGGTCTCGTGGTCTATGTGGAGAAAGTTCCCATCCAAGGGGAAAAAATGGAGGGAATCTTAATCTATGACGAGAGAGACCAGGGAAAGACCAATACGATCTTTGCCAGGGAGGGTCTTTTGTCTTCCAATCCCAAATCTCAGGAAGTGATTTTGAGGCTCTTCGATGGAGACATCCACCGTTTCGATTCGCGTGCGGATGTATATCAGAAAATAAAGTTTGATGCTTATGATCTGAAGCTCGAACTGGCCAAAGCCTTGAGCGCCTTGGGAAACAAACTGAGGGATCACGAGTTGTCCGTTGATGATATCAAGGAGAAGATTCAGAAGCAGAAGGGTTCTGGAGAGGATTCGACGCCTCAGGAGGTCGAACTCCATAAGCGGTATGCTATTCCTTTTGCCTGTATTGTTTTCAGTTTAATCGGAGTTCCCTTGGGCATTCAACCCCGCCGTGCTGGGAGATCTTATGGTTTCGTTTTCAGCATCCTTATCTTGTTGGCTTACTATATTTCGCTTATGGGTTCAGAGATTCTGGCTCTCAGACGTACGATCCCTCCCTACTTAGCCGGCTGGGCCCCCAATGTTATCTTCGGGGGATTAGGCATCTACCTTCTGATCAAAACGGCCAAGGAATCTCCCTTTAAACCGGCGGTCTGGTTGACCGAGGCCTTCGATTTCATCCAATGGAAATGGAAAGGACTTTTTGAAGATGTTTGAAAACTACCGGACCATTCAGCAATATGTTGTCCGCGAATATTTGAAGATTTTCGGCCTCGCGCTGACCAGCCTGATCCTCATTTATGTTATTGTCCTTTTCTTTCAAAAAATGGACACGTTCATCAAGTATCGAGCACCTTTTCCTCTCATCTTCGAATACCTCCTCTACAAAGTCCCGGAGGTGGCCTTTCAGTGGACCCTTCCCTATGCGGTTCTGCTGGCCACCCTTCTCACCCTTGGTATGCTTTCCCGACATAGTGAAATTACGGCGATGAAAGCGGGTGGAATTAGCCTCTATCGAATCACTATTCCTTTGCTCTTCATTGCCCTTCTCATTAGTCTCTTTTCTTTCTTAGGAAATGAACATCTTGTCCCATTGACCAATCAGAAGGTTCGATATTTGCTGGATGTCAAGGTGTTTCGAGAAACCCCTACCAGTTTTTTCAAGAATTATAAAATCTGGTATCACAGTGACCACCGCATTTTCAATATCCAGTTGCTCGACCCAGAAAAAAAGATATTAAAAGGGTTCACCCTCTATCAATTCGATAATCAATTTCGTTGCGTCCAAAGGATCGATGCCCGTGAGGTAAAATGGGTAGATGGCAAATGGTGGCTCTCTGATGGAGCGGTCAGGGAGTTTGATGAAAGCGGCTCGATTCGGACGACCAGGTTTGATGAAATGGAATATGCCCTTCAGGAACATTGGGATTCTCTCCAGACGATTGAAAGGCGGTCCAGGGAAATGAGTTACACAGAGCTTCGTAACTACATCCAAAAGATCCAGACGTCAGGCTATGATGCCACCCGGTATCTTGTGGACCTCTATTCGAAATATTCCTACCCCCTCTTGAACCTCATCATGGTTTTAATTGGCATCCCTTTTGCTTTGAAGACCGGAAGGTCAGGAGGGGTGGCATTGAGCATCGGGATCAGCGTCCTGATCGGTTTTGCCTACGGGGTGACCTTTTATATTTTTCTCTCCTTTGGAAAGTCGGGTGTCCTCTCTCCCCTGCTCTCCTCCTGGACTCCTACCCTGCTCTTCGGCCTCGCTGGAATTTTCACTCTGATGAGCATCCGGCAATGAAATTAGGCCTAGCGCAGAGAGCATAGCGCATAGGTAATCTGAAAGCACCAAATCCCAAGCACCAAATCACAAATAATTTCCAATTACCAAAATTCAAAATCCCAAAGGAGGCGGTTTGGGCTATTGGAATTTGGAGCTTGAAATTTGTTTGGGATTTGGGAATTGGAATTTGGGATTTGAAACCACGCCTGTGGTTTCAGGGATTGGCCAGGGAGTTGAGGTATTGATTGATCTCTTGGAAGGTGTCGGTCAGCATTAGAATTCCAATGGCAATAAGGAAAAGACCACTCACGAGGGTGATGACCCTCATATATCGTTTCATCTTCTCAAAAGTCGACAGGAATGAATTAAAGGCCAGGGATGCGAGGAAGAATGGGAGTCCCAACCCCATGGAATAGAGGAAGAGAAGCAAGATCCCCGTATAATAGTTCTTAGAAGTACTGGCATAGATGAGAATGGTGGAGAGGATCGGCCCGATACAGGGTGTCCAACCTGCTGCAAATATGATCCCGACAAAGAAGGAACCGAGATAACCAAGGGGTTTTTTCCTTAGTTCGAACCGTTTCTCCATTTGAAGGAATGGGAGAGTGATCAGGCCTGTGAAATGAATCCCCAGAATGATGATCAATACCCCTCCTGCCTTCATGATCCATTGCTGATACTGGGCCAATAACTGCCCGAGATAAGAAGCGGAAGCACCCATGATGATGAAGATGGTCGAAAATCCAAAGATGAATAACAAGGAATGGAAGATCGTGACCCACCTCAGTTTTGACTTACTTCCAGCGCCAGTAAGCTCATGGAAAGAAACCCCAGTGATATAGGTAATATAAGAAGGGACCAAGGGAAGAACGCAGGGAGAGACAAAGGAGAGAAGCCCTGCCGAAAATGCAATAAAGAGTGAGACTTCTGGAAGCTGGTTCATAGCAGTACGATTCTTATACAACATTTTTTGAAAAAAGTGAATATTTTCCCATCGACGTTGACAACTCAGAGATTGGGTGATAGAAATATTTTAAAGTTAAAAATTAAGAATCAAAAGTCTGAACTGAGGAACAGGGAGGATTTCATGGCAATTTTAGAGATCAGTGTCGTTCCGATTGGAACCAAGGGGACGAGCCTTAGCCATTATGTGGCGGACTGCCTTAAGATTTTGAGAAAGGAGAAAAAAGTCAAATATGAGCTGACGTCCATGGGAACAAACATTCAAGGTAGGCTTCAAGACCTCATAAAAATAGCATTGAAAATGCATGCGGTCCCCTTCAAAAAAGGTGTTCCCAGAGTGCTGACGACACTTAAGATCGATGATAGGAGAGATAAAAAGGGAACGCTTGAGGCTAAAAAAAGAGCAGTCGAGAACAAGTTATAAGTTATTCGTTCATCGTTCAAAGTTCATCGTTCAAAGTTCAACGTCTGAGAATATAAGCCATCAGCCAAAAGGGTTGACTTTTCTGTTTGCTCCATTATACTGGCATTACTCCCTCATGAAAGGAGACTAAGATGAAGATCAAATGGTATGGACATTCGGCCTTTTTGATCACTTCTAATCAAGGAGTGAAAATTATCACCGACCCTTACGAATCGGGTGCCTACGGCGGCCAGCTCGCCTATGGGAAAATAAAAGACCAGGCGGATATTGCCTTAACCAGCCATGAACATGCGGACCATAATGATACCAAAAGCCTCCCGGGATCTCCTCAGGTTGTGAAAGAAGGAGGAACGAAATCCGTAAAAGGGGTGTCTTTCAAAGGAATCGCCACCTATCATGATCCATCCAAAGGGAGTGAACGGGGAGCCAATACTATCTTCGCCTTCTCAGTGGATGGAATCAAGGTGTGTCATTTAGGGGATCTTGGGCATGTCCTCAGCCAGAAGGAGATCGCCGAGATCGGACCGGTTGATATTCTCCTCATTCCTGTGGGCGGGTATTTCACGATCGATTCGAAAGAGGCGACGCAGGTGGAAGAACAGATCAAACCAAAGGTCCTCATCCCCATGCATTTCAAGACGGAGAAATGTGGATTCCCCATCGCTCCTGTGGATGACTTTCTTAAAGGGAAAACGAATATCAAGCGACCCAAAACCAGTGAGGTAACCTTCGATCAGGCCTCCCTTCCATCAAAGATGGAGATCGTTGTTTTAGAGCACGCCCTGTAAACCCCGTTAGAAAGGCCGGGGTATCAAGCCCTGCCCTTTCTTCAGATAAGAGAGGGATTTTGTTCAGTCTGACCTTAAAGGAAGAGGTTTTCTAACGGGGTAAAGATATGGAGGGATGTCGTCTCAATCCTCTGCTTTCACGGGAACAGATTGATTCCATTGTCAAAAAACTGGCTGAACAGATTTCCAGGGATTACCGTGAGAAGGAATTGATCCTAGTCTGTATTCTGAAAGGGGCGTTCATGTTTCTTTCAGATCTTGTCCGCCATCTCCAAATTCCTGTAAAAATTGACTTTGTGCGATTGGCCAGTTATGGAGCCGGGATGAAAACCTCCGGCAGGGTTGAGATCACTAAAGATGTGGAAGTTCCTCTGGAAGGAAGGGACGTGCTCATCATCGAGGATATTGTCGACAGTGGTCGAACCCTCCTGTTTCTAAAAGACCGTTTGCTCCTCGCTAACCCTCGCTCTGTAAAGATCTGTGCCCTTCTGGATAAGAAGGCTCGGAGAGAAGTTGAGATTGAGGTTGATTATTTAGGAAGAGAGGTCGATGACGTCTTTGTTGTGGGATATGGGATTGACTTTAACGAGAGCTATCGTTCCCTTCCTGAAATCTATTATGTCAC
>CAYMJV010000088.1:0-3365 GCA_964390545.1 uncultured Syntrophaceae bacterium | reverse complement strand
CCTCAGGAGGAGCTGAAGAACAAAGTGCGGGCGATCATCGACACCTTTGAGACAGAGGAGGATCTCAAACGGACTGAATCTCTTTATCGGGGAGCTTACGGAGGAGGCTATGCAAAATGGAGATTGGCCCAGATGGCAAAGCGCCGCGGAAACGATCTCCTTGCAAAAACCTTGATGGAGGAATGGGAGAAAGAGTATCCAAAAGCAGATTACCTTTCTCGGGCCAAAGAACCCACAGAGCCTGTTTCCCGTCCCAGTAAGTCTAAATATACGGTAGGTGTTATCCTACCCCTGAGCGGTGTGCATCGACTTTATGGAGAAAGAGTGCTCCAGGGAATTCAATTGGCCATGAAAGAGTTAGACCCCTCGGGGAAAAGTCCGTCTGTCTCCCTCGTTCTCCGGGATTCCAAAGGCGATCCAGTGGAGGCGGAGAAAGCGGTTGAAGAGTTGGTTAGTAAGGAAAATGCGATCGCCATTTTAGGTCCCCTCCTCAGTATCGAGCTGGATAGGGCTGCTAAGAAGGCCCAGCAGTTAAGAGTCCCCATGATCACTTTTTCCCAAAAAGAGCTTGAATCCGGCAAGAATGAATTTATTTTTCAGAATTCACTTCTTCCTCCGGATCAGATTCAGACCCTGGTGTCCTTTGCCCTGAAGACCTTGGAATTGAAGATTTTTGGAATCTTTTATCCAAACTCTCCCTACGGGCTCTATTTTAAGAACCTCTTTGCCCAGGAGGTCTCTCGGCAAGGTGGAAAGGTTTTCGGTGCGGTGGCCTACCAGGAAGAACAGACAGATTTCAGCCATGAGATTAAAGGGTTTTTCAAAATTGAGGCTGTAAAGGACCAGGATTCTCCGAGAAGAAGATGGGGGGATGAATTTCAGTCGGGCATTACCCTCGATGGCCTTTTCATTCCAGACACCCATGATCGTGTTGGCCTGATCTTATCCCAGATTGCCTACTATGATATTCAAGGATTGACATTCTTAGGAACCAATGCTTGGAATGGTCCTGACCTTATTCCCGTTGCCGGCAAATCCGCTGAGGGGGCAATCTTTACCGATGCCTTTTTCAAGAAAAATCCCGCTTCCACTTCTCTTCATTTTGTTGAAACATTTCGGAATGCCTATCAACGTGACCCCGAAACCCTTGAAGCCCTTGGTTACGATGGAGGCAAACTTTTAGGAGACATGCTTCGCTCTAAACCAATTTCTTCCCCTGTTCAATTGAATGAAGAAATCTCAAAGATTCAAAATTTTCAAGGCGCCTCCGGGTTGAAGGGTTTCGGAGAAAACGGGAGACCCATCCGCACATTTTCTATCCTGAAGATAAATAATGGACAAGTGGAAATCGTAACACCGTAATCCCCCCTCGCCCCCCTTTATTAAAGGGGGGTTGGGGGGATTATGAATTTATTTCAATTATGAAACCCCTTTACCCATGGAAAGTGACTCCGGAACAGGCCATCCGGATTCAGGAAAATCTAAGACATCGAATTATTCTAAAGAAGACATTCTCCAGGTTGAGAACGATTGGAGGGGGAGATGTGTCCTATCAAAAAGAAGGAGATTTCCTTTTTGGGGCTATGGTCGTCCTTTCGTTCCCCCAAATGGAAACGCTTGATGTCGCCACGGCACGCGGAAAGATTTCTTTTCCATATCTTCCCGGTCTATTAACTTTTCGAGAAGGACCTATTCTGATAAAGACTTTTCAGAAGTTAAGGATAAGACCCGATATCCTGATCTTCGACGGTCACGGGATTGCCCATCCTAGACGGATTGGTCTGGCTACCCACCTCGGCATATGGTTTAACCTCCCATCGATCGGTTGCGCCAAGACGCCACTCTTGGGTGAATCCGTTATTCCGGGACCCTCAAGAGGAAGTTTTGAGTTGATACAAAACGATGGAAGCGAGGTAGGAGTTGTCCTCAGAACGAAAAATAGGGTGAGACCAGTTTTTGTCTCTCCGGGTCACCGGATCGACCTTCCAACAAGCATCCGGCTTGTTCTTGAGTCCTGTCAGGGATTTCGAATCCCCGAACCCCTCCGAAGGGCGCACCATATCTCACGCAACTTACTGCATAGCGCATGGGGCACGGAGCATAGCGAATAAGATCTATCCGATAATGTCATTCCTGCGGAAGCAGGAATCCATGTCCTGTGATGCCCTATCTGGATTCCCGTTCCCCGATTAAGGATTTCGAGGACAAGTTTCACGGGAATGACGGACTATAGCACTTCTCATTATCCTCTATGCCCTATGCCCTCTGCTCTATGCGCTATGCCTGGATTACCTGTATTGTTCGAGGTATCGCTGAAGCCGGTTCATCCCCTCCTCGATGTTCTCCATGGAATTAGCATAACAAAACCGGAGGTAACCTTCTGCATTGCTCCCGAAATCGATTCCTGGTGCCACTCCGACTTTCGCCTTCACAAGGATATCAAAGGCTAGGCTGTAGGAGTCCTGAGAGAACTTCTTGGCGTTTGCCAGCACATAGAAGGCGCCCGTCGGTTCTACAGTGATTCCAAATCCCAGGCCCTTGAGCCTCGGAATGAGGAAGCGGCGTCGGCGGTCATAGGTCTGTCTCATCCTCTCAATATCACGCCCCGCTTGTTTAAGACCGGCCAAGGCACCCCACTGGGAAAAGGAACTGGCTGAGATGAAGAGGTTCTGCTGGATTTTTTGCATTGGACGGATGAACTCTTTTGGGGCAATCAAATACCCCAGTCTCCATCCTGTCATGGCATAGAGTTTTGAGAACCCGTTAATGACAAAAGCCCGATCCGTAAATTCAAGAATCGAGTGGGCCTCCCCTTCGTAGACCAATCCATGATAGATTTCGTCGGAAATGATGAAGGGCGAAAATTTCGAAATCTTGATCATCCTTTCTGCTGACATTACATTCCCTGTCGGATTGGAGGGTGAATTGATCATGATCCCTTTCACCCGCGAGGTCAATTTTTCCTCGATCATCTCTGGAAGGTACTGGAAACCTTCTTCCTCTTTTACATCGATAAAGATGGGAGATCCACCGACAAACCGGATGATATTGGGATAACAGGGATAATAGGGATTGGAGAGGATGACCTGATCCTCTTCCTCCAGTAAAGAAGAAAAAAGCAGGAGCATGGCAGGTGAAGTTCCCGAAGCCACCAGGACCTGCTCCGGAGAAATGTTGACATGATATTTTTCCCGGTAATCCTCAACAATCGCCTCCCTCAGTTCTATTAATCCAAGGCTATGGGTATAGTGGGTCTTCCCATCACAGATGGCACGATAACTTGCTTGGTTGATGCACTCAGGGGTGTCGAAATCGGGTTCACCCACTTCCAGGTGAATCACCCTTTCTCCCATTCTTTCAAGCTC
>CAYMJV010000087.1:4552-8747 GCA_964390545.1 uncultured Syntrophaceae bacterium | reverse complement strand
GAGACAAAGAGACCCCGCGGGCCCATCGATCAGGCTCCCGATGAGGGGGCGGATGTCGAGCTCGACTCCTTGCTCCGGCTGGCCGAGGTCATCTATGGCTTGCGCTTCCCGGAGAATATCTTGGAGCGTGCACCCCGTTTGAAATGGGTGCAAACCTCCAGCGCCGGTGTTGACACGCTTGTTGGCACAAAGCTGTGGCAAAGCGACATCATCCTCACTAACACCAGTGGCATCCATGCAATTCCAATGAGGGAGCACGTTCTTGGTATGATGCTGATGTTTGTGAAGCATGCCCCCGTTTACTTCGCTAACAAGCAAGACAGGGTTTGGGAGCAACATATCCCCGATCAGCTTTGGGGGAAAACGTTGGGTGTGGTGGGGTTGGGAAGGATAGGAGAAGCGATAGCCCGGGCGGCCAAGGCGTTCGAAATGAGAGTCGTGGCTACACGCCGCCACGTGACCAAGCATGGGAGATCTGCGGTGGTGGACACACTTTACCCTGCGGATAACCTTCCAGAGATGCTGGGAGAAAGCGACTTCGTGGTCGTGACCGTGGCGCTTACAGAAGAAACTCGAAAGCTCATCGGCGAGAGGGAACTTCGAGCCATGAAACCCACTGCCTATATCATCAATATCGCTCGTGGGTCGGTCATCGACGAAGCTGCCTTGACAAAGGCTCTCAAGGAGAAGTGGATCGCCGGTGCGGGACTTGATGTCTTCGAGAAGGAACCCCTCCCACAAAACAGCGAACTCTGGACTTTGCCCAACGTCATCATCACCCCTCATGTGGCTGGGCTTATGCCGGATTACAATGCCCGGGCCATGGAAGTCTTCTGTGAAAACTTAAGGCGCTACCTTGCCGGACAGCCCCTGATAAATGTGATTGATCGGACAAGAGGATATTGATGGATGGATTTGCTGCATAAAATTTGCCGATCAGGTTATTGTTAAATTCTACTCTATTTTATAGAGGCCTATCTTCACCGACCCGTTACCCCTGACAAAATCACAGATCATCCAGAAAAATTTAAAAAGCCAAAAAAAGGGCTTGACAGAATTTTTTCATATATTATATGCTGCGTTTTAACGATAATTAAGTCTCATCATATGGAAATTGCCCCCCGTCCAAAATTCATGAAAAAGAATCACATCAAATCCACAATGCGAAGCCAATTCAAATCCCTGCTCAGGGCAATTGACATTCTTAGCCTATTGGAAGGGAACGCTGCGCTCTCAGTAACCGAGATTTCCGATCTCTTGGCGTTTCCGCGTAGTACAACTTACAAATATTTGGCAGTCATGAGGGAGTGCAGATTTGTTGATTACGACCAGAGTTCGGAGAAGTACAAACTGGGAATGAAATTGTTCGAGTTTGGCACTGCCATCCAAAATCGGTTTGCTATTGACAGAATAGCGCACCCTTACATGGAGGAACTATCAAATCAATTAGGGGAAACTGTAGGCCTTACTGTATTAGATAGGAACGAGGCCCTTTACGTGGAAAAAGTTGAGCCAGAAAGCAGCAGTACAATGGTTATCTTATTGAGGAGAGGAATTCGGTTCCCATTGCATGCAGGTGCGGCATCAAAAATTCTTCTTGCCCATCTGCAGGATGAAAAAATAGAAACTTTCCTAAAAACACAAAAACTTGTCAAGTATACTGGAAAAACGATTGTTGACCCTGATGAGCTTAGGAAAGAAGTAAAAACCATCAGAAAGGCAGGATATGCCTTTAGCGAAGAGGAAATCGACATAGGTGTTAGAGCACTGGCTGCACCGATATTCGACCACGAGGGGAAAATTGCCGCAGGCCTTGTCGTTTTTGGACCCGCTCAAAGAATCGATGATCAAAAGAAGGAAAAGATCCTGAAATCGATCCTTGAGTGTTCGAGAAAAATATCAAAAAGGATAGGAGGTAAGGTTGGCAATTAAACCGAGCGAGAGCAGAAAGGGAGGAGGTGATGCTTCCAGAAAAAAGTGAAGATTCAGTCAAGATGGTTTCTATTTGGATCAACCAAGAACGTTTCATAGTACACCCAGTACGGTCCGAAAAGGAGGAAGAAGATGAACAGAAAAGCTGGTATGCTGATTTGTATTGCAATGTTGGGAGTCTCCTTGCTTTTGGTCAACTCTGTCGCATTCGGGGCTGATAAGGTTATAAAATTAACGTTTGGTTCGGCCTCGTCTAAGGGTCTGCCGACTTACACAGCCCTTGAGAAATGGGTCGAGCTTGTTCAACAAAGAACGCAGGGGAGAGTTCAAGTGCTGTCGGCCCAAGAAAGGAAACTGGGCGGCGACAAGGACATGATTGAACTGGTGGGGTCAGGAGCCTTAGAGGGCGCTCACTGTTCATCCGCAATGTTTGACGGTTTTACGCCCGCCTTGAACGCCCTGCAGATGCCCTTTCTAATAAATGATTACGATATGTTAAAAAAAGTATTTCTCGCTGATTATACGATGGAACTTCTTTCCGCTATAAAGGAGCTCAAGCTTCACCCGTTGGGCCTGATTGAAAATGGATATCGCCATATAGGAAATAATACGAGACCCATTGCTAAGCTGGCAGATCTCAAGGGGTTGAAAATCAGGGTGGGAGAAAATAAGATGCACGAGGAGATATTCGGTGCCCTTGGAGCGATCCCTGTGCCCATTTCTTACGGAGAGATTTACACATCCATGCAGACAGGGGTTATTAATGGTACTGAGATCAACGCTACCTCCGCGTCATCTGAGAAATTAATGGAAGTCATCAAATACTTCTCACTGACCGGTCATTTCTTTTGGCCATCTGTTGCTTTTATTAATATAAAAGTATGGGACGGCCTGCCTAAAGATATTCAAAAAATATTTGCAGATACCTGGAGAGAAATTATTCCCTGGCAGATTGATCTCACCAAGGGAGAGGACGAAAAGGCAATGAAAGTTATGACCGGGAAAGGAATAAAGATTAATCAAGCAGACTCACGTGCCTTCTACGATGGTTCCAAGTTCGTCTATGACAAGTATATGAAGGACCAGAGGGTGGCTAAGTTTGTCAAGGCGGTACAGGCAATGCAAAAGAAGTGATGCCACCTTGAAAAGGATTGGGATCAGGTTTTGGAAGTCGATCTCACATCCATTGAGTTTATGACTGAGAAGACACCAGCAGGCCGATGGGGAAACCCGGAGGACCTGCTGGTGCTACCGTGTTTGTCGTCTTGGCCCCCTCGAACTTTATTCATGAGTTATCTTGCCCGTTGATGGTGGATCGCTGAATGGGTGATGACAGGGGATTCTACTCACCGGAATGATGAGAAAGCCTGGGCCTGTGTAGGTTCAGAAAGAAGAAGGGGATGATATGAAACGTTTTTATGACTCACTTGAAAAGTCATTAAGAATAGCCCTCCTGGTGCTGGTGAGCGGGATCGTTATTACCACGATGTTGCAAATTGTCGCCAGGTTTATCCTTATGGTTTCTATACCCTGGACAGACGAATTGGCAAGATATCTGATGATATGGGCCTCCTTTGTCGGGCTGGGGGTGGCCTACAGGAAGAGAGAGCTTATTTGCGTGGCGTTCTTTAGGGAAAAATTACCCCCACATTTGCTGAAGGTGGCCCTGCTTCTCTCAGACCTGCTGTGCTCCATCTTCGCAATCGTCATTGTCATTTATGGGGTCATATTGTGCTTACAAAATGTGGCGCAGGTTTCTCCATCAATGCGGATTTCATTGGGCATCGTCTATGCCGTCGTTCCCCTTGGATGTCTGCTTTTTCTTTTGTTCGCATTTGAATCGGTTTTTTCTTACTTCAGCGTGGCAAGGAGATAGTGTTGCCATGTTATCGATCATCTCTATTATCTTTGGTTTTTTGTTCGTTTTAGGAATTCCCATCGTTTTTATTATGGGATTGGTTTCCTTGACCTACGTCCTGATCACGGGCAAGTTCAACTTGTTGATCATGTTCCCACACCGAATGTTCAAAGGCCTCGACATGTTCGTTTTGCTCGCCATTCCACTTTTTGCTTTGGGTGGGAATTTGATGAACGCAGTCGGGATAACTCAAAGATTAATTTCTCTCGTGAAGTCCGCGGTTGGACATATGACCGGGGGATTGGCGGTCGTAAGCTGTGGAACCAACATGGTCATGGGTGGCATATCCGGGTCTGCAGTAGCCGACGCTGCCGCGATCGGCTCAATCATGATTCCATCCATGGT
>CAYMJV010000087.1:0-4452 GCA_964390545.1 uncultured Syntrophaceae bacterium | reverse complement strand
AACCTGATCGAGATAGGGATCTTTTTAGGGGCGGTCATGCCAATCGTCTCTACCTGCATGATCACCTCTTGGATACTTGGAGCAGAAAATATCACCGGCATTGTTACGAATATTCTTCTTTCTATTAGCCAGGACCGCAATGTGATTCTATTGGTGATTAATTTGTTCTTGTTGCTGGTCGGGTGCTTGATGGAAACTGCTTCAGCCATTATCCTGTTTACTCCCATTTTATTACCCATCGCCACTCAGTTAGGGGTTGACCCCGTGCATTTCGGAGTCATTTTGGTTCTGAATCTGATTATTGGAATGAGCACCCCTCCAGTCGGGGTCAGCCTCTTCGTTTGCTGTAGGATTGCCAAGATTAGCTTGGAGCGGATATCTCGTGGTGCTGTCCCTTTGTTAATTGTAGCCCTTGCGGTCTTGTTTTTCATTACGTATACGCCTGGGCTCGTCATGTATATACCCAATTTATTTCTGAAATAAAAGGTTCACCCCGTTAGAAAGTTTTCCACTTTCTAAGGGATTCGATGAAAAAGAAAAACCCCCACCCCGCTGCGAGCAGCGAGGCTTTCTAACGGGGTAAAGGAGGAGTCCAATGGATAAGATAACAAAGCTTCTCAAAGGAGCAGTGGACCTGCATGTTCATAGTGGTCCCGGCCTCATTCCCCGCTCTCTGGATCATGCCGAAGCAGTCAAGCAGGCTCTTGCCGTGGGGATGCGAGGCCTGGTGGTCAAAGACCAGCACTCTATGACCAGTGGATCGGTCTACTTCCTTAGAGAGCACGTCTTCAAAGGTGCGCCGATCAGTTTCTATGGTGGCTTGGTGTTGAATAACACCGGTGGAGGTATCAGCCCCTACACAGTGGATTGCGCGATCAAGTACGGCGGAAAGATTATTTGGATGCCAACCCTTTCCGCCAAGAACCACATTGAGGTTCACAGTAAAGGGCACAAAACCTCCTTCCCGGACACGAAGGAAAAACCGTTACCGGAGATTCCCTTGACAATCGTGGATCAAAACGGCGCTTTACTTCCTCAGGTGATTGAAATATGCAAACTGATTGCTCGCGCGGATGTCGTACTGGCTACCGGACATCTCCATTTATCCGAAATCAAACTTCTGATTGCCGAAGCCAAAAAACAGGGAGTAAAAAGGATCCTCATGAATCATCCGGAGTTCATTGTGAATGCATCCTTGGAGGATATGGTGAACTTTGCAGACCAGGGGGTTATTATCGAACATTCCTACGCGCTGGTTGTCAGTGGCGAACTGAAGAAAGAATACCTTGTTGAGATGATCAGGAGGGTTGGCGCGGAAAGGACCACCATTGGATCTGACCTCGGACAGAAGGGCAACCCTTATCCGGTTGAAGGTCTGAAAGCCTGCATCCGGGATCTGTTGGATTTGGGAATAAAAGATGAAGAAATCGATTTGATCCTCCGGAAGAATCCGGCAAAACTAATTGGTCTGGATTGAAAGATGGGAAGGAAAACACGCCGAATCATCCATTTGGCGAAAAGACGATACCTGACAGGAGGAACGTCACATGCCCTATGATGCTAAAGATCCGCGTGCCCGCCTGACGCCTGGCCCCGCAGTTGACAAAACGCCCACTGACTTCGCAGGAACCGAATACGTCAAGTTTTATGAAACCCCGCCCAATGAAACTTCTCCTGGCGTGAAGACGTGGTATGCCCGAGGACAGAACTTAATCATCGCTTACACAGAGGCTTCGGTGGATACGATCTTCTCGCGGACCCGGCAACCTGACGAGTATGTATTGCTCCTCCCCGATCGCACCATGTCCGTGGACATTACTAGCGGTGAGGGGGTAAAGAGGGTTGCCGGCTGCTCCATATCCATCATCCCTCCAGGGGAGAGCAGCGTGCGCGTCCTGGCCAAAGGTCGCTTATTCCGTTTGTTCACCATCCTGTCGGAGGACCTGGCGAAGAAGTGCTCAAACGCCAAGTCATACACGACCCCTCACCCGAATGTCGCCCCCTTCAAACCATGGCCAGCACCGCCGTCTGGCTACCGTCTTCGCACCTATAGCCTCGACGTCCCCCCTCAAGAGGGGCGCTTCGGTCGTATTTGGCGCTGCTCGACCATGATGGTCAATTATCTCGACATCCAAAACGGGCCACGGGACACGACCAAGATGTCCCCTCACGCTCATGATGATTTCGAGCAAATCTCCCTCGCCGTCGAAGGCGTATTCGTCCATCACATCCGCTGGCCTTGGATCCCCAATATGAACAAATGGCGTGCTGACGAGCATGAGGAGTGTGCAACTGTATCGGTGGCGGTGATTCCAGCGGCCGCCATCCACACGACGGGGGCGGTCGGCAAGGGAGCTAATCAACTGGTCGATCTTTTCTGCCCTCCCCGACTTGATTTCTCCCAGAAGCAAGGATGGGTCTTGAACTCGGATGAGTATCCGATGCCCTGACTCGTGAAAGGAGGGCTACGAAAAGGAGGAGTATCCATGGGACACGGTGATCTTCATCTGGCACTGGCAGAGAAGGCTTGTTTCGGGACATTTCTGAAGTTGCCCCGTCCTGAAGTGGTTGACCTTCTCGCGCTCGCTGGCTTTGACTTTGTGATCTGCGATATGGAGCACGCTCAGGTTTCCGAGATGGAAGCCCGGACGGTCATTAAGGCGTGCGCCGCCGTTGGGTTGGCGGTGACGGTCCGGCTTCCCGAGCCAACACAGGGCTTGGTCAACCGCTTGCTCGAAGCGGGGGCCGTGGGCATTCAGATGCCGCGCCTGCGAAGCGCTGCAGACACAAGAAGCCTTTACACGATGATGCACTTTCCCCCTGAGGGCTCCCGCTCGGTCGGCGTTGCCAATGCGTGGGCAGGCTATGGGACTGTTCCGGTCTCCCGGTATCTTGGCGAGTCCAACGCCCGCGCGCTGGTGATTGGTCAATTCGAAACGCGCGAAATAGAAGAGCCGATTGACAAGATGATGCAAGGACTCGATGTAGCCTTCATTGGTCCGATGGACCTGAGTGTGGACTTCGGCTTTCCTGGTCAGTTCGATCATCCAGAGGTTGTCACGCGTATACACCAGATCGAGGAAGCCGCCTCGCGCACTGGCACGTACATGGGCGCTTTCGTCGGATCTGTGGAGCAGGCGGCAAAGGTCGCAGCAGCGGGCTACCGTTATCTGGCTGTGAGTGGCGACGTCACGATGCTGGGCAATAGTGCGAAGACTCTCGTCTCATCCCTTCACCAGGCGACCAATAAGTTTAGGTCCGTCAAATAGTGTTGTGCTGTTCTGGTAGAAAAGGCGGGCATGATTTAACCAGCCTTCCGTGTTGTTTTATCTTCAACAGGTGATATTCGTATGTAGAACATCTCAATCCATGAGGAATAGTCATGAGTAAGAATAAGGCGATTTTCACTGCAGCGATCACAGGTGGCATTCACACACCGACCATGACCCCCTATCTCCCCATCACACCCAAGCACATTGCTGATGAAGCGGTTAGGTCATGGGAAGCCGGGGCTGCTGTGGCACACATCCATGTCAGAAACCCCGAGACAGGACAACCTTCAGCTTCTTTGGACCTTTTTAGAGAGGTAGGCACCGAAGTGAAGGCTCGATGCAACATCATCCTATGTTTCACAACCGGCGGGGCACAGGGAATGACTCTTGAAGAGCGTGTCGCTGTCGTCCCCACCTTGAAACCCGAGCTGGCTTCCTGTAATTTTGGGTCTATGAACTTTGCCTATCATACGGTAGTTCCCAAATTCGAAACATTCAAATTCCCATGGGAAGCAAAACATCTCAGCATCAGTGAAGACTATCTTTTCTCAAATACTTTTAAGACGCTTCAGGGATACCTCACACACTTCAGGAATAGTGGAACCAAACCGGAACTTGAAATCTATGATGTCGGGATGATTAACAATGTTGTCCATATGATTGCGGAGGGCCACCTTCAGAAACCTGTCTATCTCCAGTTTGTGATGGGGATTCTGGGCGGAATCCCTGCTACAATGGAGAACCTGATATTTCTCCTTCAGACGGCACGTGCCACCATCGGGGATTTTGTATGGTCCGCGGCTGCAGCAGGCCGTCATCAGTTGAAGATCTGTACGACAGCCCTTCTGCTGGGTGGAAACACACGAGTGGGTCTTGAAGATAGTATGTATGTCGAGAAAGGACGGATGGCTAAGAGCAATGCAGAGCAGGTGGAAAAGATGATCAGGATCGCCAGGGAATTTGATATTGAACCAGCAACACCAGACGAAGTTAGACAGATGTTGGGATTAAAGGGATTGAGCAAGGTAAATTATTAATACAAACGCATTAACGTAATTGTCATTGCGAGGAGTGAAATGACGAAGCCTTGTCCTGAGCGGAGCCCTGCACCGCATGGTGTACAGGGCGGAGCGAAGGAACTGACTGCGAAGCTGTCATCCTGAGGGCAACGCCCGAAGGA
>CAYMJV010000086.1:3003-9557 GCA_964390545.1 uncultured Syntrophaceae bacterium | reverse complement strand
TTCTCATGGCAGGGGTTTTCCCAGGGATTTTCACTGCTGTTGTCTATTTAGCTTTTATTTACATCAGGTGCCGGTTGAATCCAAAGTTAGCTCCTATCCCTGAAGTAACTTTTTCCAGGAGAGAGAAGTTGAGAGGGGTGGTTCAGCTTTGGTCCATCTTTTTTCTTTTCTTTTCAGTTATGGGAGGCATTTATGCCGGTTATTTCACCCCTTCGGCTGGAGGCGCAATAGGTGCCTTTCTGGCCTTGATTTTAGCCATAGGGAAAGGGAAATTTTCCTGGGAGGTCTTGCGAAAGATAAGTGTGGAAACCGTTCAAGGCACGACTTCCATCATGATCATTCTCGTAGGCGGCTTTTTGCTTGCCAGACACCTCACGCTATGTGGGTTTTCAGAAGCGCTTGTTAAGCTCTGTACCGCTGAAGGAGCTGTGCCGGGATGGGTGGTGATGATTCTGTTTTCCATTATGTACCTTTTCCTGGGATGTGTAATGGAAACTGTAACGATGCTGATAACAACAATGCCCTACGTCTATCCCGTTATTAAGGCCTTAGGATATAATGGTATATGGTTTGGGGTTATCTTTGTTAAGCTTGCAGAAATAGGGATGCTTACCCCTCCTATTGGGATGAATCTTTTTGTCGTTACGGCGACCGCGGGGGATAATACCACCGTTATGGATGTGGTAAAGGGAGTAGGCCCCTTTTTGCTGTTAGAAATTCCGATCTTGGCAATTCTGCTCTTTTGGCCAGAACTATCCTTATATCTACCTTCCAAAATGTTTGGCAAATAAAGTAGAGGGGAATGGGAATGATGAAATTAGAAAAATTGTTTCAACCCTGTAGAATAGGCCCCTTAAAGATATCTAATCGGATCGTCATGGTAGCGGCAACCACCCGATACGACTTCGAAGAAAGCGATCGTTTGGCGAAATTTTATGCCGAGCGAGCAAAAGGGGGTGTTGGGCTTATCACCACAGGGGCTCTCCAGACTATATATCCCAGCAGAAAAACAGGGGCCAGTCGAATCAATCTATATAGTGACAAGGATATCCCGAAATTAAAGGAATGGGTTAAGGCCATTCATGATCATGGAAGTAAAGCCGCTGCTCAGCTCGCCACTTACGGCTACTGGTCAAGGAAAGGAACAGAGGGAACAGCAGAAGATGTGGGGCCTTCGGCAATCGTTCTGCCAAGGGAAGGTATCCATCCTGCCTTCAGCCTTGCTGAATATTTGCCCCGATCAAGAGCGCTCACCCTGGAAGAGATTCTGATGATTCAAGAAGCCATAGGAGATGCTGCCTTGAGGGCACGCGAAGCTGGCTTTGATGTCATAGAGATCCAGTGTATCGGAGGCAACATCCTCCACCGCTTCACGAATCCTTTCACAAATACACGCAAAGATCAATACGGGGGGAATGTTGAAAACCGAGTGAGGATGATTGCGGAGACCATAGCGAATGTTAAGCAAAAGATCCGAAACGATTTTCCGATCATCTGTCGAATTCCTGGTTTAGATATGGTCCCCTGGGGTCTCGGGCTGTCTCAGTGGCAAGAGATCGCCCCGTACCTGGAGAAGGCAGGCGTTCATGCCCTGAACGTCTATCCCAGATGGATGGAATCAAGGGAACCCTTGCCCCAAATGTGCGTACCGAGGAATGCGTTCGTCTATTTAGCAGCGGGGATCAAGCAAGTAGTCAACATTCCAGTAATTGCTTGTGTCCGAATCAATGACCCTGTTGATGCGGAGCAAATCATCGCCACCGGTCAAGCTGATTTCATTGGCATGGCGAGGCCACTCATAGCCGATCCAGACCTGCCCAACAAAGCGAAGGAAGGACGACTGGAAGATATTAATCTATGTACTGCGTGCTGTCGCTGCTATGATGATGTGGGTTCCGACAAGTTCATGTGCTGTTCTGTTAATGCCCGAGCTGGAAGGGAAGGCGAGACTATCATCAAGCGGGCGAAGAAAGCCAAAAATGTTTTTATTGTTGGAGGGGGCCCCGCAGGCATGGAGGCTGCCAGAGTGGCTGCCTTGAGAGGCCACCAGGTCACTCTTTTTGAGACAAAGGATAAACTGGGCGGCCAGCTTCTATGTGCGATTGTTCCTCCCTATAAGGACGAGTGGAAGAGTACCATTCGCTATCTCACCACTCAACTGGAGAAGCTGCATGTTGAGGTGAGAATGAATACACGTTGCACGGCCGAAGAGGTAGAAAAAGGGAAACCCGATGTGGTCATTGTAGCAACCGGTGCCATGCCCCTTATTCCCAATTTGCCAGGAGTGAATGCCGATCATGTGGTTACAGCGGTTGACGTATTGGCGGGTATAAAGAAAACCGGCGAGATTGTGGTTGTCGTGGGCGGGGGATCAACCGGGTGCGAGACAGCCGAATTTCTTGCCCAGAAAGGAAAGCAAGTAGCCATTCTGGAAATGCTTCCCCGGATCGGGGCAGACTATGGGCCCATGAATCGATGGGTGGTGATTGATCGGTTAATTGCGGCCGGCATTCGATTGGAAACGGGCGTGAAGGTCGAGGGGATCACCGGAAAAGGGGTCAAAGTCCTTCGCGCAGGCCTCTATCCTGAGTTTTTTGAAGCTGATTCCGTGGTCCTTGCCATGGGTATGGTTTCCAATGATGAGGCGGCCCGCAGCTTGGTAGGTAAGGTGGCATCTGTTTTTAAGATTGGCGACGCTCTCAAACCCGCTAGCGTTGCGGAGGCCATCGAGGGTGGTTTTAAGGTTTCACTTCAAATTTGAAAAGGATGAAAGAAGTACATTTATCATACAAAGCTGGAAGACAAAAGAACAGTCTTTAGGGTGACCCTGAGCTTTTTAAGTTAAAAAAACACCGGAGGATCACATGGCAGAAATTCTCAAAGGAGTTCGAATATTGGATCTTTCACAATACATGGCTGGTCCTTATGGGACATTGATCTTGGCAGACTTGGGTGCAGAAGTCATTAAATTCGAAAACCCAGAGGGGGGGGAACTGAGCCGGACGGTGCGCCAGTATAATCATAAAGGGGAAAGCGCATACTACATGAGCTTTAACAGGAATAAGAAAAGCGTGACCATGAATTTCAAAAGCGATAAGGCCAGAGAGGTTTTTTATGAACTGGTAAAGATCTCGGATGTCGTCTATGACAATTTCCGTTCGGGGATATTGGAGAGGTTCAGGATCGATTATGAAAGCCTAAAGAAAGTTAACCCTAAGATTATCAGCTGTTCCGTCACCGGGTTTGGATTAGACAGTCCCTACAAGGATCGTCCTGCCTTGGATCTCTTGGTCCAGGGATTAGGGGGAGTCATGAGCTTCACGGGGGAACCCGGCAGGCCGCCGGCTCGGCTTGGCTATCCAATGGGAGACCTCGGAGGGGGGATGTTTGCCGCGATGGCTGTCCTTGCCGCGCTTTACTACCGGCAATTGACCGGTAAGGGGCAGCAGATCGATATTGCCATGCTGGATGCCCAGATCTCCCTCATGACTTACCGGGCGCAGTACTATCTTCTGGAAAAAGTGATCCCGGAACCGATCGGCTCAGGCCATGTATCGGCTGTTCCCATCCGAGCATTCAAAACAAAAGATGGAAAGTATCTTGCCCTTGAAGCATCTCAAGAGAAATTTTTTCAAAACCTTTGCGGGGTGCTGGGGATTGAATCGGTTGGAAAGGATCCACGGTTTAGCACCATAGACGCGAGGTTGAAAAACCGCGAAGCTCTTTTTGAAACCTTGGAAGAAAAGTTCCTAGAGAAAGATCGGGACGAGTGGATTGACCTCTTGGTGAAGAGGGATGTCCCAGCAGCTCCCGTGAACAATCTAGCGGAAGCACTGTCGGATCCGTCCGTTTTGGCTCGGAATATGGTGGTTTCGGTCAATCATCTTGGAGAAGAGATCAAGATGGTGGGAAACCCGATTAAGATGTCTGAGATAGGCACAGAGGGTTTTGAGCCCCCTCCCACGGTTGGGCAGCATACCGAGGAGATTCTCCATAAGTATTTGGGCTATTCCAAAGAGCGGATTAACGAATTGAGGAAAGGGGGGGCTATTTAGAAAAACGACTGAAAAGCGAGGGGCATGGGAATGATGGGATTCAATAAAACTGGATAGAAGAGGAGGTAGGATTTCATGGCGGGATCTGACAAAGGTGAGAAGAAACAAGTGTTTTACCCAGGGGAAGAATGTTGGGTTGCTGAGAAAGATAATCTTCATTTGGTGGGCAGTCACTGCAAGAAATGTGGGCAAAACTACTTTCCTCCCAGGGAAATTTGTCCTAAATGTTTTACCGAAGGGGAGATGGAAAAGATTAAGTTGAGCAACCGTGGGAGACTTTATTCTTATAGTATTGTGCAGGTAGCTCCCAAGAGGTTTATGCCACCCTATGCCGTAGGGTATGTTGATTTCTCTGAGGGGGTGAGAGTGTTGGGACAGCTCACGACATGCGATCCGGCTAAGCTGAAGCTGGATATGGAGGTACAAACAGAACTGGGCAGGATCGCGATTGATGAACAAGGGGATGAAGTCATCAGTTATAAATTCAAACCCCTTTGATCTTTGTTTTGCTAATTGGAAGGAGGAATTTGCATGAGAGAAGTAGCGATTATTGGTGTCGGGATGATCAAGATGGGGAAATTTCCGGACCGCATGCTTTCCAGCATGGGAAGAGAAGCGGTGCTATTAGCCATGAAGGATGCAGGGGTGCAGCGAGGGGACATTGAGGCAGCTTATTCGGGTACCCTTCATGGCGGCTCGCTTTTAGGGCAGCGAATCTTTAAAGACCTCGGAATGACGGGAATGCCCATTAATAATATGGAGAACGCTTGTTCGAGCGGTTCGAGTGCCCTTCGAGAAGGCTGGTTAGGCATTGCGAGCGGTTTGTATGATATGGTCATTGCCGTAGGGTCGGAGAAGCTTTCGGCATTGGGCGGAGGGACCCTCCCCCTTGAAAAAGAGGATTTAGAGGTGAGCCAAGGGATGGTCATGCCAGCTTTGTATGCCATGCGTGCTCGTCGATATATGGCTGATTTCAACGCAACGAAAGAAGATCTCGCCAAGGTGGTTGTGAAGAGCCGGAAAAATGCCTCCATGAATCCCTTAGCCCAGTTAACCCAGCCGACGACCGTGGAAGAAGTCTTAAACTCGAGGATGATCGCAGATCCCATAACCTTGTTCCAGTGTTGCCCCACGGGGGACGGGGCAGGAGCAGCCGTACTTTGCAACCTGAAAAAAGCAAGAAAATATACCCGTCACCCCATTCTGATAAAGGGGTCCGTGCTGGTATCAGGTAAGTTTGAGCCCGGGTTCCGCGATATGACGACTCCAGAAATTACAGTGCGCGCCTGCAAGCTCGCCTATGAAATGGCGGGTTTAGGCTCCAAGGATATTGATGTGGCTGAGGTCCATGATGCCTTCAGTATCGCCGAGCTACTTTATTATGAGGCTTTAGGTTTCTGTAAACGTGGCGAGGCCGCCCAATTACTTGAAGAAGGGGCAACGAACATCGATGGTCGCATTCCCGTTAACCCAAGTGGAGGCCTTATCTCCAAAGGGCATCCGGTTGGAGCTACAGGACTGGCTCAGCTAGCAGAGATCGTTTGGCAGTTACGTGGACAGGCAGGACCCAGGCAGGTCAAGGATGCTAAAGTGGGCATGACTCATTGTACGGGAGGAGGGATATACGGCCTGGATCATGGAGCGTGTTCCATTCACATCTTGGCGAGGTAGAATCGGGCGCATGTCGGTTCAGACTCCGTGAAAGGTCTGTATGCCTTTTGTTCCAAGGAGCATTCGGAGGAACTGTTCGGATGAGTTATCCTATTGAATGAAGAGGGGAGTATCCATCGGGAACAATAGAACGAAAAGAAGGGTATTCGTGGCAAACGGGGTCAGATCGTGTTGACCCAAAGGGAAGCTCTTAAATGAAAAACTCGGTCGCTTTAAAAGAAAAGATCGTTCGAGAATCTCTAAAGTTATTCTCTTTGAAAGGTTTCTTGAGTACCTCTATTCACGATATCATGAGAGAGGCTAAGACATCTAAGGGCGGCCTTTACAATCATTTTAAGAGTAAGGATGAGATCTTCTCGGCAGTATTAAGTGAAGCAAGGAAGGTTTGGAGGGAACGGAATCTGGCAGGATTGGAGCAGATTGAGAATCCAGTTGAGAAGGTAAAGAAATTATTAGAAAACTATAGAGATAGATATTTAAGAGATACAGAGACGTTTCCTGGAGGCTGTATTTTTGTTACCCTTTCCGTAGAGCTGGATGACCAGCGGCCTGATTTTTCTCGGGAGCTTAATGAGGGATTTGTACGTCTCAAGGCAATGATCAGAAGGTTATTGGATCAAGGGAAGGAAAATGGCGAGTTGAGGGGAGAGGTCAATACAGAGGCGGTTACCGAAATGATCTTTTCTGGCATGCTGGGCGCTTCCGTTATTTACGGCACTGGAAAATTTTTTGCAGGCCTTGACCAATGTATCAATTCCTTGATCGATTATTTGGAAAGCTTAAGACCGTAAAAATTTTTGGCAAAACAAAAGGGAGACCGGTCTGTCT
>CAYMJV010000086.1:0-2903 GCA_964390545.1 uncultured Syntrophaceae bacterium | reverse complement strand
GAAAGGAGAAAGACAATGGATTTCAAGTTATCGGAAAGGGAGGAATTGCTCCGGAAGACCATGCGCGAATTTGCGGAAAAGGAGATCCCTCCTCGCATGGAGGCAATGGAAGAAACAGGAGAGTTTCCTGTCGACCTCTTGAAGAAAATGGGAGATGTGGGGATTCTTGGTGTTATCACTCCCCAAGAATATGGGGGAACTGGCATGGGACATCTCGCTCGCATTATCATCCTAGAAGAGATGGGGCGCGTCTGTCCAGCTATCCCCATGGCTCTACAGGTCCATCATATGGCTACGCATGCCTTCAATAAGTTCGGTAGTGAAGAACAAAAGAAAAAGTACTTGCCACCTCTGGCCAAGGGGGCAACGATGGGAGTTGTGGCAGTGACCGATCCGTCAGGAGGGTCAGATGTTGCCGGAATCAAAACATCCGCCAAATTGGATGGAGACAACTATATTCTGAACGGCAGAAAATGTTTTATCACAAACTCCCATTTCTCAGATTATTGGGTGGTTATCGCACGCACGGGAGAAGGAGGGAGAGGCTTATCGGCTTTTATTGTAGAGAAGAGCTTTCCCGGGGCCAAGCCCGGACGAAAAGAGAATAAAGTTGGGCTCCGTGGAGCCAATACCGGTGAGCTCGTTTTCCAGAACTGCCCGGTCCCGAAGGCGAATCTTTTAGGCCACGAAGGGGAAGGAATGAACATTGCCATCCAGAATATCGTAGAGGCAGGACGGCCGGGGATGGCAAGCGTGGCGCTAGGAATCCTGAATGCTGTATTAGAGCAGGCAGTCAAGTTTGCGAACGAACGGGCCCTTTATGGAAAGCCGATCAATACCTTACAGGCGATTCAGTGGCACATTGCCGACATCTATGCCGATCTTGAAATTGCCCGACTTTTGGTTTATCGCGTCGGCTGGATGCGAGATAACAATATACGGAGTGATACGGAGTCAGCCCTTGCCAAGCAATTTGCGTGTGAAGCGGCTGCGCGATCGGCCCGAAAAGCAATAGAAATTCATGGCTCTTATGGCATCATGAAAGAGTATCCGGTTCAAAGATTGCTGAGAGATGCTTTAGTGACTATCCCAGCTGGAGGAACTGGAGAGATTGCGAAACTTGTGATGGCTCGGCAGGCCTTGAGTATGTTTAAGTAAACCCCGTTAGAAATTCCAGTCGTTGCGACTCGAAACCGAGCGGGGCACTCGCCGCGCAAGCGCTGGCGCAGCGGGTTAAACCCCGCCGGAATAATTCTAAAATCTAACCCCGCCACAAAGCAGCGGGGCATTATTTCTAACGGGGTGAAAGAGGAGAGGATGCGAATCATCGTCTGTTTAAAGCCCGTCCCGGATCCTAAGCACTGGAGTCGTTTGGCTTTGGATCCCAAGACCAAGACTCTCATACGGGAAGGAATTCCAAACATCATTAACCCCTTGGACAGAAAGGCCCTTGAAGCGGCATTGCAACTGAGAGAAAAGGAAGGCGGAGAGGTGATCACCATGAGTATGGCTCCACCTGCTGCGATGCCTGTATTGCGCGAGGGATTGGCGATGGGGGCAGATCTTTCAATTCTATTGTCAGATTTGGCCTTTGCCGGCTCAGATGCCTTGGCTACTTCTTACATTATGGCGACGGCCATAAGAAAATTGGCCCCTTATGATCTTATTCTCTGTGGTGATCAGACGTTGGACGGTAGTACGAGCTTGGTCAGCGCTCAAATTGCAGAATTCTTGGGTATTCCCAACCTCATGCATGTGAGTACGATTGAGGCCCAAAAGAATAGCGTATTCCATGTCCGGTCGCAAATCGAGCACGGTTATATGCTCGTTGAGATTAAAGCCCCGCTGGTTCTTTCCGTTGCCAAAGAGATTAACGAACCCAGGTATATCACCTTAATGAACATCCTGGAGGGTGAAAAGAAAGAAATTCGAATCTGGTCTTCTAAAGATCTACCTTTGAGCGAACCGTGGGTAGGGTTAAAGGGTTCTCCAAGTCAAATGGCTGATCTATTCATCCCTGAGGCGAAGAGAAAAGTGGAGATCCTGCAGGGCGACCCTTCTGAAATAACAAAGACCTTGGCCGACCGCCTACATCGCATGAGATATTGCTAGGCAATGGTAAAGAACAAAATCGTGCAGAGCAAGATTTGGGTTTTCGCCGAGCAGAGACAAGGCGATGTGGCTGAAGTTGGGCTAGAATTGTTAGGAAAGGCCCTTGAACTGGCTCATCCAGCAGGCTGGAAGGTTGCCTCGGTTCTTGTAGGCCACTCTTTAGAAGAGGGATTGTGTGGGCAACTCTTGTCCTTCGGTGCGGATGAGGTCTTAGTTGCGGATCATCCCCTGTTAAGTTCCTACTGTAGCCAATCCTATGCCAAAATCCTCGAAAAATTAATTCGGGAATATAACCCCGAAGTATTTCTCTTGGGCGCAACAGCCATGGGTTCGGATTTGGGGGCTCGATTGGCCGTAAGGTTAAGAACTGGGCTCTCTGCTCATTGCATTGGGCTTGAGCTTTCTACAGAGAACAAACTCCTCGCTGTTGTCCCCGGTTGGGGGGGAAATGTCTTAGCAAGGATTTACTCTCCCAACACTCAACCCCAGATGGCAACCATCATGCCTGGGGTTTTTGACATGCCCAAGGGAAAAAAAGCGACCGGGCGGATCGTTCCGGTGGATGTGGACCTTAAACCAGAGGATGTGACTTATCAAGTCCTGGAGATAAAAAGGGAAGTAGTTCAAGAACAAGCCTTGGAGAAGGCAGAGGTCATTGTTGCGGGAGGTTGGGGGATCGGGAATAGAGAAGATTGGCAATCAGTGGAGAACTTAGCAAGAGCTTTGAATGGGATGGTTGGAGCAACACGACCTCCAGTGGATGAAGGATGGGCAAAAGAGAACCAGATGAT
>CAYMJV010000085.1:8293-9576 GCA_964390545.1 uncultured Syntrophaceae bacterium | reverse complement strand
GGACAGGCCATCTTCACCGACCTCAATCTCTATTGGGAGATTCCCAAGCATTTTGAAGATGTCCCTGCCATCGGACCGGGCGGCGAGATGACGGGAAAAACCTACAGCGAACATATGAAAGAAGCCCAACGCTTTGCTCGGGCCCTCTTCGACGTTTACCTCAATGGGGATGGGTCCGGAAGACCTTTCTTCTTTCCGAAACCAATGGTCCATATCACGGAGAAATTCTTCAAGACACCGGGGCACATGGATTTTCTAAATCACATCTGCGAAGTTGCTTCTGAAAAGGGCAATACCTATTTTGTCTTCGACCGCGGAGAGACGGCCAAGATCTCTGAATGCTGCCGTCTCAGTTTCAAACTCGACCAGACGGATTTAGAAGATGCGAAACAACCCTGGAAGATGCGCTACTGCGCCCTCCAGAATGTAACGCTCAATCTTCCAAGAATCGCCTACCTCTCGAATGGAGACGATACCCAGCTCTTTTCAAAAATTACTGAATTCATTGAAATGGCCGTCAGGGCCCATCTCGAAAAGAAAAATTTCATTGAGAAACTCCTCTCTCTGGGCGAGAAGGGACCGCTTGCCCTCCTGGCCATGAACCGGGATGGATCTCCTTACCTGAGAATGCAACGTGCCAGTTTCTTGATCGGCATGGTGGGGCTCAATGAAATGGTTCAAATTCACACCGGTCAGGAGTTGCATCAATCCAAACAGGCCTTCAAATTCGGACTGAAGGTGATCGCCCATATGAAACTGGTGGTGGAAAAGCTCAGCGAGCGCTGTGGGATGCGTTTCGTTCTCGAGCAGACGCCGGCTGAATCCACTGCCTATCGTTTTGCTAAACTGGATCTCAAATACCATTCCCCGAAATCGGGGCATATCGTCAAGGGAGATATCTCAACAGGCGAAGTCTATTATACAAACTCCACCTATCTGAATAATTCCGCCGTCCTCAATCCCATTGAACGGGTGAGACAGGAGGGGCTCTTCCATCCTCTCATCGAGGCAGGAGCATTGACCCATATCTGGCTAGGCGAGGCCAAGCCTTCAAAGTCGTCCCTGGCCAATTTTGTCATCAAAACATTTCAATGGACTCAGAATGACCAGATCGCCTTCTCTCCCGAGTTCACAACGTGCAACTCCTGTCATCGTACGACGCGAGGGCTTCGGTCCACCTGTGCCTACTGCGGTTCCGGGGATGTGGACGGCATCACCCGGATTACAGGTTACTTCACCAAAACCTCCAGCTGGAATAAAGGGAAGCTCGGAGAATTGAAGAA
>CAYMJV010000085.1:0-8193 GCA_964390545.1 uncultured Syntrophaceae bacterium | reverse complement strand
GTTACTTCACCAAAACCTCCAGCTGGAATAAAGGGAAGCTCGGAGAATTGAAGAATCGATATCGGAACCAAGGCTTCCTGGAAAAGAAAGAGGAAGGAACCCTACTGTCATCTGGATAAACGCTCTTAAGAAATGCCAAATGTCAACCCTTCGACTCCCCGGCCTGAAGGCCTGGGCTCGCTCAGGGTTGACCCTGAGCGGCGCTTATTTACTCCGTCTTAAAAGGCGAGGCTTGGCGCCGCCGAACGGGTCAAAGTTCAAATGTCAATTCAAATCGAAAGGTCAAATGTGAAACAATTTGGATTTTGGAATTTGGCATTCATTTGACATTTGCCTGCCTGCCGGCAGGCAGGGATTTTGACATTTAAAATTTCTTATTGAAATGGGAGGCGTTATGGGATCGCTCAAAATCTTTACCAAGGCCAAATGTCCAAAATGTCCCGCCGTCAAGGAGATTGGAGTCGAGCTAAAAAAGGAAGGCGTGCCGGTTTATCATTACGATCTGGATACGATTGAAGGCCTGGCCGAAGCCTCCTTTTACAGCATCCTCTCTACTCCCTCTCTCATTATTGAGGATGAGGAGGAGAGGGAGGTGATGGGTTGGAGAGGAGTGGTTCCCACGCTCCAGGAGGTGAAGGAGCATCTCTTCGTGAGTCTTTCGTAAACCGGACCACCCCCTCCTTCGGATGACCTCTCCCTGTCGGCCGACAGACCGTAGCCATGACCGAAATCAAAGGATTTTTGGAAACCTCCTTTCTGGATTGGCCAGGAAAACTCTGCTCCGTCCTTTTTCTTCCCCGCTGCAATTTTCGCTGTCCTTACTGCCATAATCATCTTCTTGTCTTGCATCCTGAGAGGTACGCTTCCATTCCATTGGAAGATGTGTTGGGTCGACTCCAATCCTTTCGCGGCTGGATCGATGGGGTTTGCATTACAGGTGGGGAACCCACTTTGGAAAGAACCCTTCCTCATTTGATCCGTGAGTTGAAGGGAAAGGGCTTTTTGGTCAAATTGGATACCAATGGATCAAACCCCCAGATCCTAGAGACCCTGGTAAAAAACAGAGAAATTGATTTCGTCTCCATGGATGTAAAGGCTCCGCTGGACCCTTTCAGCTACAGGCGCTCGATTGGCATTTCCATCGACCTCGATCTCATTTTGAAGTCGATCGAACTATTGAAACGGGAAGAGGTGGAGTATGAATTCCGGATGACCGTAGTTCCAGGGCTCCATGGAGAAGAAGATATCAAGAGGCTTGGTAAGGAGCTCCGGGCGGGCCGTAGGTTCATTCTTCAGAACTTCAATCCTGAAAATCCTTTGGACCCTTCCCTGCGAAACATCACTCCTTATGATCCAAAGGTGTTGAAGGCCATTGAAAGAGAAGTTCAAGGAATGATAGGGTGGCCTTCGCAAAGGCTATGAAATCTCCTTCTCTCAAAGAAATCCAGATGAAAGTCAAGCGCCTGGAGAAAAAAGTCCCTCTTCAGGTCCCTATCCTGGAGGCGATCCAGGATCCCTTCATCATCCTCAGTCAAAAGGGTGAATTTATCAAAGTCAACCCCAAGGGGTTGGAAATGCTGGGATATTCCTGGGAGGAGCTTCAGAAGATGGGTCTCATCGATGTGGTGGTGCAGGAGGACCATGGCAACATCCTCCATGGATGTGAGGAGATGGAGCAGGGAGGAGAGATTCACCTCAAGACCCTGATCCTCAGTCAGCAGGGAGAGCGGATTCCTGTAGAATTAGTTGGAATTCCTCGGGAAGGAATGTTTCTCATTACGCTAAGGGACTTGAGAGAGCAGTTGAAAAGTGAGGAGGGCTGGGCGAAATCGAAGAAGGAACTCATGGAAAAAATCCGGGAAAGGGATGAATATGCCCGGGAATTGCAGGCCATGAAGGATCTCTATAAGGAGAAATTGAAGGAGATCGATAAGATGAAGGAGGAGGCCCTCATCCTCTCCTATACGGATGACCTGACCGGGATGTATAATCACCGTTTTTTCATTCACCAATTGACCATGGAGGTGGATCGTCAAAAACGGTACCCCTCTCCCCTGGCCCTACTCATGATCGATATTGATTATTTTAAGAATTACAACGACACCAATGGGCATCTCGCTGGAGACCAGGTGCTGAAAGCCATTTCCATCATTATCCAGCATGCCGCCCGGCAGACCGATATCGTCGCCCGATACGGGGGAGAAGAATTTTGTGCCATCTTAATCAATACGAATAGGGAAGGCGCTATTGTCATCGCGGAGAGAGTGAGAAAGAATGTGGCGGAGACCAATTTCCCCAATGAAAAAGTCCAGCCCAATGGAGATCTCACCGTGAGCATCGGTGTGGCCACCTTCTCCTCCAGGATTTCTACGGTGACCGATCTGATCCGTGAAGCAGACAACGCTCTCTACCGAGCGAAAAGAGCAGGGCGAAACAAAGTGGAGGCTTGAGTTGAAAACGCTCATCGTCGTGGCAGGATTGATGATTGAAGAAGGGTGCGTCCTCGTCAGCCAGCGGAAGGAGGATTCCCCTCATGGAGGGCTCTGGGAATTTCCGGGAGGAAAGGTGATGGAAGGAGAAGAGCCCAGGGAAGCCCTGAGGAGAGAGTTAAAGGAAGAGCTGGATATTGAGGTGGAGGTGGGAAGGATCTTTGACGCTGTCTTTGAACCCCATCCGGGGGGTCCCCTCCTGCTATTAGCCTTTCGCTGTGGGAAGGTGAAAGGCCATCTCAAACCCCTCGGGTGTGCAGATCTCCGGTGGGTTCCTCTGAAGGACCTGGAGGGGTTGGCCATGCCACCCGCTGATGAACCCATTCGCAAACGACTCTGCTCTCCCGAAGAATCCGCCCTTCTCTAACCGTTCTGACACTAACCATTTTGCCTGTTGGAGAACGATGAGAATTGAGGTAAAATGGGTTTGGAGGTAAGTCATGGAAAGAGAACAGATCCAGCAACAAAAGTATGCGCTCAATTTAGTGAAGACCATTCAGGGCCATTATCACTCCCTGAAGGGGGCCGTTAAAGATTTTCAGGAGAAGTGTCTGAGAGTCGCTCCGGGGAGGAGCATTCCTCCGGATATCATCAATCAGATACGGGAGTCCTATAAAGGGATCCGTGACCGTTTGGCAGAGATTAAATCGATCCAGCAACTCCTTCAGACCAAATACCGGCAGTTCTATCACCGGGACCCTGTTCGAGACAAAGAGATCATCGAATTTGAATTCGTTTCTAAAAACACCTACTCCAGATTCGAATTTACCCTGAAGGAGATCGAAGCGAAGAAAAAGATGGAGAGAGAGCGTTTGGCCCAGATGGGCCATAAGAATGAACCCTCCAGGGGATCTTTTTAAAGGAAGAAACGACAGGGGATGATACTGAGATTTCTGAAAAAGCCCAGAAATCTCTGATGACACGGATTACCGAACGGTTACACCGATTAGAAACCCACTGAAAAGAAAGAAAAATCTGTGTAATCGTTTTTGCGAATCTGTGGAATCAATAGAGCGATAAGCGGTTTCTCAGAGCTCTGATACTTTCCCTTTGACACCCTTCTGCAAAGTCGCTATAAAGAATTAGAAAACCATCCGAGGATCAAGATTTCCAGCACCGACCCGCCAATCAGCGGGTACGGGAAGAACCATTTCAATCAGGTAGGAAATGAATCAAAACCTCAAAGAGTTCTATTTTTTTAGTAGCTTTGTAAACCGAAGCGTTTTTAACCCCTCCGGCCAGAAAATGGGTAAAATCTCTGATCTCGTGGCGGAGAGAGCAGAGCCCTATCCCATGATCATTGGCATGGTCATCCATGCGAAGGGGAGAGGAAAAAAGTTCTACCTCCCTTGGGAAAAGATCCTTCAGATCGAACCCAGAATCATTCATTCCGAAAATGAACTTACCCTTCCGAAGCCCTCCCCTCCCGCGCATAACCTCATTCTCATCCAGGAGGAGGTGATGGACAAACAGATTGTCGATACCTTCGGTGCAAAGGTAGTGAGGGTCAACGATCTCCATTTCCTCCGAGTAGATTCCCGGCTCCGGCTGGTCCATGTGGACGTGGGATTTCGAGGGTTGATGAGGAGGGTGGGATGGGAGAAGGCGGTGGATCGGGCTCTCCAATGGCTTTTCTCCTATGACCTTCCCAACCAATTCATCTCCTGGAAATATGTCCAACTCCTTTCTGGTTCCGATCTGCTCCATCTCAGCGTTTCTCAGAAGAAACTTTCCCATCTTCACCCTGCCGATTTGGCCGATATCATCGAGGATCTGACCGGCCGGGAACGATCTGCCATCTTCCATGCCTTGGATACAGAGACGGCTGCCGAGGCTTTGGAGGAAATCGATCCGAAGATTCAGAAGGCCCTCATCGAGACGATCTCTGTGGAGAAGGCTTCTGATATTGTTGAGGAGATGTCACCCAGTGATGCAGTGGACCTCCTGGCCGACCTCCCCGAGGAAAGGGCTGAAGAAATCCTCGAAGGGATGGAGCAAGAAAAAGCAGAAGACCTTCGAGAACTTCTCGTTCACCCTGAAGAGACAGCAGGGGCCTTGATGACGACCGCCTACCTCAGTCTAAGCCCCGGGGTGACGGTAGAGACAGCGATCGTTCGATTGAAGGCAGAGGCAGAAAATCTGGATATCATTGACTATGTCTATGTCGTGAACGAAGAGGAAATCCTTCTGGGGGTGGTGAGCATTCGAGATCTGCTCACTGCCCAGTCCCATCAACCTCTTTCTGATCTCCTGGCTCCGAGAGTAGTGAGCGTCAAACTGGAGGAAGACCAGAAGGAGGTCGTGGAAGCCTTTGCCAAATATGGATTCAGGGCCCTTCCCGTTGTGGATGAAGGGGAACATCTAAAGGGAGTGATCGGATTCCGGAGCGTCTTGGATGTATTGGCACCGGATGCAGGGTGATTAGAAGGTAAACACCAAATCCGAAAATCCAGATTTCAAATGAATTTTACATTTTAGTTTTTTTCATCCACAAACCACGCATACAACAGCGACCCGTCCCTCCCCCTCAAGGGGGGAAGAGACTCCTTTGTTTTTTTGAGCGTGAAGCGAACTGACTATGGCTGATTATAAGAAATGGGTTTCGAGTTCAAAACATTCCTTGTGGAGGACGGTGGGGCTTTTCTTCATTCTGATGGGACCGGGCATCATCACCTCCAATGTCGATAACGATGCCGGCGGTATCACCACCTACTCCTTAGCTGGCGCACAATTCGGACTCAAACTCATCTGGTCTTTGATCCCTATTATGATCGCCCTGATCGTGATTCAAGAAATGTGTGCACGCATGGGCGTCGTGACCGGAAAAGGGCTCTCCGATCTGATCCGCGAAAAATTCGGCGCCAAAATTACATTTTATCTGATGATCGGTGTATTCCTAACCAATATGGGCAATGTCTTCTCTGAATTTGCAGGCCTGGCGGCTGGGATGGAAATTTTTGGGGTCAACAAATTTATCTCCGTTCCCATAGGCGCCTTTCTGGTATGGTGGATGGTGGTGAAAGGGACCTATAAGTCCGTGGAGAAGGCCTTTCTGGTGGCATGCGTATTTTATGTTTCTTACATTATCACAGGCATCATTGTAAAACCGGATTGGGAACATGTCTTCAGCCAATTTGCGCACCCCCAACTGAGCCTCCACCCTTCTGAAATGACCATGCTGATTGGCGTGGTGGGAACGACCATCGCGCCCTGGATGCAATTCTACCTCCAGGCTTCCATCGTAGAGAAAGGAATCAAAATAGAGGAGTATAAGTTCGCTCGATTCGATGTGGTGATGGGAGCGATCGCCGTCCATATCGTCGCCTTCTTCATCATTCTCGTCTGTGCAGAAACCCTGTTCAAGAGTGGAGTCCGGATCGAGACAGCCAAAGATGCAGCCCTTTCCCTCAAACCCTTAGCCGGAAAATACTGCACTTACCTCTTTGCCTTTGGGCTGGTCAATGCCTCCCTCTTTGCTGCTTCTATCCTTCCTCTCTCGACAACCTATCTCATCTGCGAAGGGTTGGGATGGGAGGTGGGAATTGATAAGAAGTTTGTGGAAGCTCCCCAATTCTACGGGTTCTACTCCTTAATTATCTTTTTAGGAGCCGGCATTGTCCTTTACCCCAACTTCCCTCTGATTCCCATCATGTATTTCTCCCAGGTGATCAATGGAATGGTTCTCCCCTTTGTCCTCATCTTCATGCTTCTGCTCATCAACGATAAGAAATTAATGGGAGACCATACGAACGGCCCTCTCTTCAATGCGATTACCTGGATAACCACCATCGTGATGATCGGCTTCACCCTTCTTCTTCTCATCCGAGCCATTTGAGCCCTTACTAGGGTGGTCCCCAGATCGTCACCCTGAGCGCAGCGAAGGGTCTCATGAGATCCTTCACTCCGTTCAGGATGACTCTTCGTTGAATTTATCCTGAGCGAAGTTGTAGGGGCGGCCCACCGTGGCCGCCCGGTCTGGGAGCCCGCAGAGGGGCTCCCCTACGTGAATCAAATGAGTAATTTTTTCAATGGCGGGTTAACAACGGGCTCTCCTCAGAAGTCTTTCCCACGCATCATCCACCCTTCTTTGAGTCTCCCGAATATCCTCTTCCTTGAGGTGGCTGAAGCGACCCTGTAGTTTCAAATACTCTTTCACGGGAACGACGTGAGATTCTTCCTGAAGGGTGTAGGTCCTTCCATTCTCAATCTCATAAAGAGGAAAGACCCTCGACCGGACAGCGAGCCTCGAAATCTTGACGACGAGTTCTGAAGAAATCTTCCAACCAGGAGGGCATGGAGAGAGGAGATGGATAAAACGGGTTCCCTGAATCTTCTTGGCCTTCTCAAGTTTTCGGAAGAGGTCCTCGGGATAGGCAACGGTGGCAGTGGCGGCATAGGGAATCTGGTGATCAGCCATAATCGCCATGATATCTTTTTTAGGGTTCTCTTTGGGCTGCATGACCGGAGTGGTCGTCGTCCAAGCGAGGAATGGCGTAGCGGAACTCCTCTGTGTCCCTGTGTTCATGTAGCCTTCATTGTCATTGCAGATGTAGATGAAATCTTCGTTTCTTTCTGCAGCACCCGAGAGGGCCTGAATCCCGATATCAAAAGTCCCACCATCTCCAGCCCACACAGCCACCAGGGTTTCTCGATCCCCCCGGACATCTAAAGCCGCTCTGACCCCTGAGGCAGTCGCCCCGCCGGTGACAAAGCCGGCATGGATGGCGGTCACTCGATAACTCGAATAGGGCCAGAACCCAGGGATGATCGACCAGCAAGAAGCAGGAATGATCAGCACTGTCTTCTCCCCCAGGGCCTTCAGGGTGAGCCGCATACTGATCGCTGCTCCACATCCCGCACAGGCGAGATGGCCATGGCCCAGGTTTTCTGAAAGAGGGATTTCCATTTTTTTCATCTAACGTCCCACCCTTATTGTTCTGTTTTTTATCACTGCCTACTGCTTACTGCTGACTGTTCACTATTCATTTTTTCAGTCCCAGCCACAAAATTTCTTCTTCGGGCCGGGGATGCTCCCACGTATAGTGAATCGCTTCCTCAATCAGTTCAGGAGTAATATCCCTCCCACCCAATCCGGAGATGAATCCAAAGACTGGAGGTCTTTCCTCTGTTGAGTAAAGGGAGGCTCTTAATTCTTGGGCAAAGATTCCTCCAACGCCAGCAGATAGATTTCGGTCGATGACCGCCAACTTCTTTGCCCCTCGGATGGCTTCGTGGAGTTCCTCTGAGGGAAAGGGTCGAAATCTCTTGATCTTTATTCCAGCGACACTGACTCCCTTCTCGGTCAGTTTCTGGATGACGATCCTTGAGGTACTGGTTACAGTTCCTGAAGTCATCAAAAGGACCTCGGCTCCTTCTTTCCCATATCTTTCAATGGCACCGTAACCCCGACCAAACCTCGATTTAAATTCGTCATCTACCTTCTTTGCAATTTGAGGCACTTCTTCCATAGCTCTTTGAATCTTGTATCGGAATTCAAGGAAATAGTCAGGAGTGGCGATGACGGAAAAAGCCATGGGTTCCCGGGTGTCGATCGCATACTCCTGAAGGTAGGGTGGCAGAAATTGATCCACTTCCTCCAAGGTGGGAATTTCTACAGCCTCGGAAGTATGGGAGAGAACAAAGGCATCTAGGACAACCATGACAGGAAGTTTCCCCCATTCCGCAATTCGAAAAGCCTGAAGGA